>CAYNUM010000010.1:0-13679 GCA_964400025.1 uncultured Croceivirga sp. | reverse complement strand
GTTGACGTTTCAGGTTTATGGCAAAGTATTGAGCCTTTTGATATAGATGGTGATGGCGATACCGATTATTTACTCGGCAATTGGGGGCTTAATAGTAAGTTCAAGGCTTCAGAGCAATACCCGCTAAAACTTTATTTTTCTGATTTTGATGGTAATGGTCAAACAGAAACAATTACTGCCTTTGAAAAGAATGGTACGTATTTCACCCTGGAAGGATTGGACGCTTTGGCCTCACAGATGGTAAGCCTGCGTAAAAAATTTACTTCGTATACCGCTTTCGCAGGAAAATCTATTGAAGAAATATTGGATCAAGAACAACTAAATGCGGCGACTGTTCATGAAGTAAATACTTTGGCCTCTGGTTATTTACTAAATAATGATGGTGTCTTTGAGTTTATTCCTTTTGTAAATGAATTACAGCTCTCACCTATTATGGACTTTTTGACCTTCGATTTTGATGGTGATGGTGTTCTTGAGGTCTTGGCTGGGGGTAATTATTTTGGGGTTAAACCTTATCATGGACGATTCGATTCTTTTCCTGGCGCCTTGATTAAAAATGAAAATCAAATAATTTTGGGCAATCGTTTGGGGCTTGATTTTACACAAAAGTCCATTCGACACCTGGATATTATACATTCAAATGAACAAGATCATTTAGTGGTGGTTTACAATAACGAACCATTAGAAGTTTATAAAATCAATTCGAAATAAAATAGAGTTTATGAGAAGGATTATATATTTCGGTTTCCTATCAGTAGTACTATTTTCATGCAAGCCAGAACCAAAACCAATTGTGTTGACCTCAGAGGATTTTCATGCTTCGGTTGACAAAGTCACCGAAGTCATGGTACACGATATTTTTTCACCCCCTGTGGCCAGTCGTATTTATGCCTATCCAAATATTGCGGCTTATGAAATATTGGCGAAGGACAATACTGAGTACAATTCGCTGTCAGGGCAATTGAGGGATTTAAACGCTATTCCAGAACCCAGTTCTGAAGAGGTCAATTTTGAACTTGCCGCGCTTATAGCACATATGGATTTAAGTCGCAAGTTGATTTTTTCAGAAGACATGATAACAAGTTATCGAGATAGCCTTTATTCTGTTTGGACAAATAGCAACGAAGATGTCTTTACCGCTTCAAGAAACTATGGCCTACAGGTATCTGAGCATATATCTTCTTGGATGGACAAAGACAACTATAAGCAAACCCGTACCATGCCCAAATTCTCTGTTGATACCGATGAACCTTCAAGGTGGCAGCCAACTCCACCCGCTTATATGGATGGCATCGAACCACATTGGAACAAAATAAGGCCATTTATTATCGATTCGGCTGGGCAGTTTAAGCCTACTCCCCCGCCCCCATTTTCAATGGAAGAAGGCTCCGCCTTTTTTAACGAGGTAAAAGAAGTATATGACATCAGCAATAAAATCACCGAAAAAGGTGACGAATCAGAAGAGGTTGCAATAGCGCAATTTTGGGATTGCAATCCTTACGTTTCCGTGACCAGAGGTCATTTAATGTTCGCCACCAAAAAAATTACGCCCGGCGCACATTGGATTGGCATTTCTAAAATCGCAGCAAGAAAAACAAATGCTGATGTTGCCAAAACGGTCTGCACCTATACCAAAACTTCTATTGCCATTGCCGACGCTTTTATTAGTTGTTGGGATGAAAAATATAGGAGTAATCTTATTCGCCCAGAGACTTTAATTAATGACCATATTGACGAAAACTGGGAACCTGTGTTACAGACACCACCATTCCCTGAGTACACTAGTGGCCATAGCGTAGTTTCTGGGGCGGCCTCTGAGGCACTGACCAGTCTGTATGGTGATAATTTTGCATTTGATGATGACACAGAAGTTCAATATGGACTTCCTGTACGTTCGTTTTCATCATTTAGGGCTGCAGCAGATGAAGCGGCTATCAGTAGAATGTACGGCGGCATTCATTATAGAGCTGCTGTTGAGGTTGGAGTCAAACAAGGGCGTGACCTCGGCAAATTTTTGGTTGACAATGTTGAAATGACAAACTCAAGTAAAGTGGCCACTAACTAAAGGAAAAGATGAGAAAATTAGCTTACGGATTGTTATTTATTATCTTGGGCGGGCTATTATGGTACCTTTTTATCAAACCTTCAGATTATACCATTCGATTTAAGGCCAATGCCATACCCGGCACGATTAACCAGACACTGAAATTGTGGGATCAGACTCTAGATACGGTTCATAAAATCAAACAAGAGGGAGACCTATACCATCTGGTTCAGAAAGTAAAATTTGGTGACTCTGTTCATCAGTATCATTGGACAATTAAGCCTGTATCGGATACAACATCTAAGGTTGTAGTTAACGTCAAAGATATAAATCACAGTCTTGCCAATAAACTCCAAGTACCTTTTAAGGAAAATGACTTTGTTTCCAGAAGTAAAAAAACAGTACTTGATTTTATGGAGAATCTGGATGACCATTCCAAAAAAATTAAAGTTACTATTATAGGTGAAGAAGAAATTCCATCGAAATACATCGCCTATATTCCATTGAAGGTTACCCAATTTCAAAAAGCAGGAGGAATGATGGAGAACTTTACCTATCTAACAAATGAACTTTACAATAGTGGCGCAGAATTGAACGGACCACCAATGTTGGAAGTTACCAAATGGGATATGGAAAACGATAGTCTATACTATAATTTTGGACAACCGATAATTCGTTCAGATCGCCTGCCAATGGGCACTGATATTCAATACAAGAGAGTTTTTGGAAAAAAAGCACTTAAAGCCGAGTATAATGGTAATTATATCACTTCTGACCGTGCTTGGTATGCGCTTTTAGATTATGCCAGAAAAAACAATATTGAAGTAGAACCCAAACCAGTCGAAATCTTTTATAATAACCCGAATACCGGTGGTGGTGAGTTGAGCTGGAAAGCCTTTGTATACATGCCAATAAAGGAAGACAATGAATAGATTTTTTTTCATTTTAGCATTAACTACCATAATTCAAGGGTGTTCACAACCATCATCTTTTGGAAGGTTGGAGTTTTTAGGCAGGTTCCCCTCTGGTTTAAGTGAAGTCTCAGGACTGGATACTGATAAAGATGGCACCCTTTGGGCCATAGAAGACCGAGGTAATAAAGACATCCTTTTTCAAATTAATTTAAAAGGGCAACCTACCAAAAAGCTTAGCATAGAGAATGCCAAGAACAAAGACTGGGAAGATTTGACCATATCCAATAATGGAACCTTTTACATTGGTGATTTTGGCAACAATGCAAATTCTAGAAAAGACTTGGTCATCTATCGAATTGAAAAAAATCAGTTGGAAAAGAAAACGCCAAAAGCAGCAAAAATAAAGTTTTCCTATCCAGAACAGAAAAAATTTCCCCCCAATAAAGATAACCTACTCTTTGATGCAGAAGGATTCTTTCATTGGGATGGATACTTATACATTTTTACGAAAAACCGCTCCAGGCCCTATTCTGGCAAAACGTTAGTTTATAGAGTGCCAGATAAAAAGGGTGAATATGAGGCTGAATTTCTCGGGGAGTTCGTTCTTTGTAAAAGTAAAGACCACTGTTCCGTCACTGCAGCTGATATCTCAGAAGATGGTAAAAGGATAGTTTTGATAGGTTATAGATTCGTTTATGTTCTTAGTGAATTCAATTTTGAAGATTTCAACAGCCCCAAAATTGAAACTATTGATTTAATTTTTCCCTCTCAAATAGAATCTGTCTGTTTTTTTGATGAAAAAACATTGCTTATTGCCGACGAACAATCCAGAACAAAAGGGCGTAATCTCTATAAATTCGTTTTTAACAACTAAAATCCAAACCCTACCCCAAAAGCGAAACGAAGTCCATCGTCACTATTAAAAAGCCCAAAGTTCGCAGAAATCAATCCGGCTCCGTTAATAAAGAATCCTCCACCATAAGAATTGTGCCATGTGTCTGAATCTTCCTCAGGTAACCAAACCCTACCATAATCATAGCCGACAAAAATACCTGGCGTCGCTGGAATAAATCCTGCTTGGGTCTTTCTGAAACTATACCTTAAATCACTATTCTGAAAAAAGGCCGATTTACCACTGAAACGTTGAAAACGGAAACCTCGCAAACCATTATTGGCCCCAATATTTGCTGCCTGATAAAACTCATAGTCGTCGCTAAAATTGAAATGTCCTTTGACTTTTGTGGCCAAAACCAATCGCCCATCAGAACTAATTCTATAATCAAAAGATAGGGAAGGGATAAAATATCCGAACGCCCTATCAGATTCGTCGATGTTAGCCGTGTAACCTCCAAGCAAAGAGATAGCCATCCCCAGTGTTGGATAAGCCGAATTATCAGTATTGGAATACGAGTACTCACCATGTACTCCAACAAAACTCTGTTGTGGATCACGGTCTTGACTCGAATAAAAGTCTTCGATAAAACGATCTTCGGTTTCCTCTACATCATAATCTTCATAAGAAACCCCGAGCTTCACCTTTGACCCAAGAAAGCCTCTCCACACCAATGAAGGTGATAGTTTTATAGTCCGTATTTTTACCCGATTAAAATCCAGCTCCAAGGGATTTTCGTCATCAAAGTTCTCCGTGTCATTCCCAAATCCGAAGAAATTCTGGGCAAAGTTTGGACTCGTGAATTCTGCATTCAGTTCTAGGTTTGCACTGCCAAAAACATTGGCAAACTCACCTTTATAGCCTAAATCAAAACCAGACGTTGCAAAATAGAAAGCACCATCGATTGTATGTTGTGATGTAAAGGGATTTTGCCTGAAACCATTGAACGTGTATGTATTCATCAAACCTATTCGAAAACCATCATCGGGGTTCGCACCAATAGACGGTAAAAGTTGATTATTACTGGCTTTAATTTTTAAAAACTGATAAGTATTTGTGTCATAATCGTTCAACTTATGAACGTTTCCAGAGAAAGCTTCATCATAGGTATTCTTTTTCTTTTTGAAATCATAGGTATGAATACCCTTGCTGCCTTGGGCAATTTTGTAATCATCATTGTTTTGCCCTCCAACTAAGCGCAACTTTATTTTACCTCGATTACCCTTAACCTCAAAGATATCGTCGTCATCAAGACCATATATCCAGACTTCTTTGGTCAAGGAAGCATCAAAGGTTTTAGAGAAGAAAATGGTTCCTTTCTTTCCATTCTTGATGCGATAACCGGTTACTTCCACATCTCCATTCTCACGACCCGATATAACAAAATGGTCATCTTTGTCCGTTCCGGTCACAACACTATACTTGGCCAGTATTCGATGGTATTCACGAGCCGTTTCGACCAGATTCTTTTTTCTCGCCAATAGTATCCTCTTAATTTCAGTGATGGTTTCATCGCGAACCTCTTCAGGAAATTCAAGAAAAGCAGCATCAATATCACTTTCATTAAGGTTTTCCTGAAGAAATCTAGCCTGTTCTTCCCAATCAGCCATAGTGGTCTCCGTCAACAATGCCATGTCTAAGGCAAAAGTCTTAGGCGAAGAGGTAAACCCCTTTACACTTTTGATTTCTTCCCGAAATCCTTCAAATAGGCGTAGTGAGGGAATGGTGCCGCTAGCGAACTTCATCAAGGCTCCGTCACCCATAATTGAAAAGGGTTGATCTCGATCCCTCGGAATAGGCTTGAAAACCTTGTTCCCTTCGTCATCCTTGAACTGGGCCCATCGCCACTGATCCACGTGGCGGTCCCAATCGGCAATCATAATATCAAAAAGCCGGGCACGAACATAGGCTTTAGCATCTACCTTATATTCTTCATCCTTGCGTAATTTTTCAATAAGATCGTTTGTGCTTTCAATTTTCTTGGTGTACCCATAACTAGCAATATCATGTCCTTTTGACACATGTTCCTCTATCATATACAATTCGTCACCAAACTCATCAATGAAACCTCCCAAAGCTCTTTGTTTCGGAATGTAGAACAGCTTAGGGTTAGTATGATAGATACCTACAGGGTCAGAAAGTCGGCCAATCGTAAAAGGTGCATACGGATGCGACCCTGTATAAAAATATTCCAAAATGTCTTCCACTGCAGTGCCCTCAAACTTGCCAATGATAAATTGGTTTTGAAAGGCCATAGCTTGTAAATAGCGTTCTGCACTTTTCTTTAGGGCCCTCATAACAAATTGTCGACCATCCTTATGCTGCAATCGCAATGATCTTGATTGATTGCCCCCACCTTTGCGCACTGGGGTCAACCCACCGTAAAGTGTATCTAAATCAACAGTTTTAGCTTTGATTTTAGTGGCGTAGTACTTCGCGTAACGTTCACCCCAAACGGTTTTGTAGAATCCAGACCGCTCTACTTCCTCAGGGTCATACACCGAGGCCTCAACAAATGCCGGAAATTCATTTGAACCTTCATATTCAAGAGGTTTTTCATTGGGTGGGAGAACTTCAGTACTAAAAAGCAATTCATCCTTGGTGGCTTCAACCCCAATAAAATCAACATTGGAAGAGCCATCTTTATATACTTTTAGAACGGCATAACCCATTTTACCTGTCGAAAATTTGCTTCCGCCCAGTAAACGGGTTGCCCCTTTCTTGGCACCTGAACCGCTGACAATTTGAGGCGTACTTTCCTCAACAACATATTGTAGGGTATGTTCATGACCCGAAACGAATATTACCTTTTCGGAAAACTGTGCCAAAGTGGTAACACGATTTATCAACTCACTATACATCTTATTCTGCTGGTCGGCATTTGAGGCTCCTGTAGTACGTCTTAAAACATTAATCAATGTACCTAGGACAGGCAAGGGAAATCCACCTGCAGGAAAAATATGTTGCCTAAAGGAAAAATACCCACCATGGGAACCGTAGGTAAACATTGGATTGTGAAGAGCAATTATGGTGGTCTTTTGCCGGTTGTCTTTTATTTCATCCTCCAATTCCAAAAAGAAGCGGGTCCGATCCTTAATTTCACAATTGTCATTAATAGATGGAAACTTGTCCCAATTGCTAACATACCACTGTGTGTCAAGAGTGATGACTACAATGTCATCACCAACATCAAATGATTCTATGGGGCATGCATTTTCTGGATAAAAGACTTCCTTGCTGTCCAGAGCCTCTTCTATATATTTTTCTTGACGCTTAAGGCCTTTAGGCCCTTTGCTGTACCAATCATGGTTTCCAGGAATAAACACCTTCTTACCTTTGTAATTCTCCAAGGTGGCTAACTGGGCATCAAGATTATTTTTGGCTTCCCTATGCCCTTCCGGGTCATCTTTTTTTGAAGGGAATCCTGCAGGATAAATATTATCCCCTAAAAATATGGCCGTGCTATTTTTATCAGCCTTATCAAGTTTCTCTTTGAAAGACTTCAGCACTAGATTCATATCACCCTGTGGTGACTTACCTGCATCCCCAATTAAATAAAAAACATGTTCTACTTCTTTATCATTTTTGACGGGCATGCCAGAGAAGGGTTCTCGGTATTTCGACTCGTAAGTTGCGCAGCTTGCCAAAAAAAGAAAGCTGAGCACAATGGGTAGTGATTTCTTCATTTTTGATAGGTTCTAACCAAAATTCGTATTTTGGATTATTCAATATACAACTATGTCGCAAATCGTTCAAAAAGCTGAAGATTTTGTCACTGAACTTTTAGAGAACAAACTCGACCCCAACTTCTTATACCACAACCTAAAACATACCCAACGGGTGGTTAAGAGTACGGCTGAAATTTTGGAATATTATGAGTTATCTGAAACCGAAAATGAGCAATTAACCTTAGCGGCGTGGTTTCACGATACAGGCTACGCAGTTGCGTCTCAAAATCATGAGGAGGAGAGTTGTAAAATTGCTCGTGAATTCTTCGGAAAAGAGAATTATGATGCTGACGGTATAGACACCATAGAAAGGCTTATCATGGCCACTAAAATGGAGTATGAGCCAAAATCTTTGGATGAAGAGATTATTAGAGATGCTGATGCCTCTCATTTTGCACAAAAAAGTTATTGGGAGACTACGGATTTTTTGCGTGAAGAATTGAAATTAAGGGAAGTTGTTGATTATAGTTCCAAGGAATGGCGCGATAAGAATATTAAAATGTTCAGGAATATGCATCGGTATTATACTGAATATGCAAAAGAACATTGGGAGCCAGGAAAAGAAAAAAACCTGAAACAACTTATAAAGGAAAAGAAAGAAGAAAAAGAGATTGCCAAAAAAGAAGCATTAAAGGCAAAGTATAAAAGCGAAAGTCCTGACAGGGGCATTCAGACACTGTTTAGGGTAACCCTAAAAAATCACCTGACACTGAGTGATATTGCTGATACCAAGGCCAACATATTACTTTCGGTGAACGCCATTATCATCTCGGTAGCATTATCAAACCTTATTCCCAAGCTGGATAACCCTTCAAACACTTATTTGATTTATCCAACTGTCATATTTATTACGTTCAGCGTCATTTCAATGATCTTGGCCGTATTAGCTACTCGCCCTAATGTGACCAGTGGAAAATTCACAAAAGAGGATGTAGCCCAGAAAAAAGTCAACCTCCTCTTCTTTGGAAACTTCCATAAAATGAGTTTGGGGGATTATGAGTGGGCCATCAAAGAGCTCGTAAAGGACAAAGAATATATTTATTCGTCATTGACCAAAGACCTTTACTTTCTTGGATTGGTTTTGGATAGAAAATACAAGATATTGCGATTGACCTATACTATTTTCATTATAGGAATAGTAATTTCTGTCTTTGCCTTTGGTATCGCCTTTCGATTTTTTGGACCGGATAGAATGGAGTTTTAGTTTTTTAACTCCTCCATTAAATCGTTATAGGTATACGTCTTTTCAGAAGAAGCATCAGTCTTATATAAAATCTCGGCGCGAATAGCCTTTAAGCCCGTTACTCCTTGAAGTCCTTCCAACTCTACAATTTCAATATTATTGGTAAAATAGCCCTTCGCCTTTAAAAAGTGTACGTAGCGCAGATATTCACGTTCATCTTTCTTTTGTGAATAGACAATGGCTAACTTTCCTTTTTGAGTCAAACGCTGATTGGTTCCTTTAATCGTGGATTTGTCAATACGTTTCTTTATGATTTCATATCGCGCATTGTAAGTGCCATCTACATCAAAACGCTTCTCATCCATTCTAAAACGAATGGCTAAGGGTGTACTGTAAACCAACAATAACGAAGCTACATCCAAGGGTACCGGTAAATGTGGTTTTAGGGAGTAGTGTTTGTTCTCCATCTCAACCATGGTCTGCAACTGCCACAGTCTTAAGTTATTTAGATAAAGCTCGTCAAAAACTCGTTCGTTAGCTATTGAACTTCCGATATACATGTTATGCTCAACACCGTCCGTTTTATAGCGTTCAAAATAATGCGGAAACATTTCTTGGGCATCGTTCTGTTTTTTGTCTAAAAGTGCCGCCAACTTGAGATTGATTTCCATAACACTTTCATCATAATTACGTCTATGGTCGTAATATGACTCGGTAGAGGCATCGATTTGACTTTCATACTGTTCAATCAGTGCCTTAATTTCTTTGTCTTCCCTTTTCAAATGATGAAAGGCAGGATTGACCTCTTCTTGCACAAAATCAAAAACGGCCTGCTCGGTATGTGTATATAACGCTTCTCGGATTTCATCTAAATGACTATTTACCCTAAAGGTCAATTCTTCGTAAATGGGCAATTTCAACTTACGGTAAGCCATCTCCAAAACCGATTGTATTTCAGAAAGCTGAATCATCAAATCACGCTGAATGGCTAAATTGCGTTCTTTAGAGGAATCTTTGATATCAATCTGTCCGTACAAGGGGTATACTTCTTTAAAAACAATTTCCTTAAATGAAGGCTGCTCCCCCATCAACTCATCGTTCATAAAGGCTTTGGCCTCTTCTTGAAACTTCCAATACACTGAAGGATGCACCGTGGTACATTCATGTTGAATGATAGCATCAATAAGATTCTGCTCTTCTTCAATGGACCTTAGTACAGCACTCACAATATAGGGCATTACATCCTCCAACTTCGTGGCATTGATACTATTAAGCTGATTGACCTTAGGAGAAACAATCTCCAGAACACCGAGTAGCTGTTCCTCATCAGCAATCGGGGCCAGTATGGCACTTCTAAAACCTTGGTCGTAAAGACTCTTATAAGGTTCTTGTTTTTCTGAAATCTGATGGTATTTCTTTATATCCGATATCGCCAATGGCGCACTATGGGTAATCAACTTGCCATAGGAGTAGTCACAGAGCATGGTATCACAATACTCGGTTTCCTTGCCACCTAAAATGAAGCTATCTATACCTTTTCCATAAATTTTAAAGAACCGATTGCTGCTTTCTTCATATCCAGAAAAACCTACGCTGATATCCTTGAGGTTGAACAAGGAACGGAAGGTATCCTGAAAAGTGTCCATAAAACTATCCTTCTGCCGTTTATTTCCACCTATGAGGGTTGACTTAATCTCGGAAATCGAATGTTCTGCGGTAACATCGAACATGTTACATATCACAAAACCCTTGGCGATAAAACTGTCTGGCGGAATCTTTTCTTTCCACAAATCCAAATTCTCCGAATTGGAAAGAAGCTCATCAATATCTTTTTTGGTTAGGTCCTTCGCTTTTTCAGTAGGTATTAACTCCATAAAATCGGCATTGTACAGAATGCGATAATGCCGCATCACCCCATTTTTATCAGGAATATCGTAAAACATGGGGCGGCTATAGTCTATACTAAATCCGTAATAAAAGCTCAAAATGACCGAAGCCATCATGATGTATTGGGCGTCACCTGGCATCTTACGCATTTCAAGAACGAAACCCTCTCCAGCATTCTCCAGAATCTTGTTGAACCTGTCTGATGCTTGGAATACCAGGTTGTAATACGGAATTGCCGCTGTTTTAATTTCATTGGATGACAAAGCAGGGGCAAAAGCGTCTGACAAGATGATTTTAATTACTTCTTTGTGCTTGTCCAAAATTGAAAAATCCTGAAATCCTTCCCTTAGCTCAGGATAGGGCGCGGCAGCTTCCAAAATATCATTAGCTCTTTGCGCCAACAAAACATTTTTGCTTTTGGCCTGCTCTTCGTAAAAGGTGAGCAACTTGTTAAAGCTTATGTATTGTTTTATTGGTAATATTTCTTCTTGGTTGTATTCCATCCTCTTAAAGTATGTCGTAAAAGAAAGTGTAAAGTTACAAAATGCTTGATTTCACTATTGTTAACGGTTTGTTTATGGATTTTTGGACAATTTTAGGATATTTATGACCATATGTCTTCCAATAATCGCTTAGATAAGGCCTACAAAAAGGCAAAAACCATTAGTTTCGACGACACTTCGAAAATTGTCTTTTTTAGTGATTGCCATAGAGGAGACAATAGTTTTGCTGATGATTTCGCTAATAATCGAAACATCTACTTTCATGCATTAAACTATTACTTCCGTGAGGGCTTCAAATATTGTGAGCTCGGCGACGGCGATGAGCTTTGGGAGAATCGCAACTTTGAAGCCCTTTTTGAAGCGCACAAAAATGTGTATCAACTTCTCAAAAGATTTCATTTAGAAAACCGCCTGCACATGGTTTGGGGAAATCATGATATGGTTTACCGTGACCCGAGCTATAGCAAAAAACACCTTTCCAGCTACTTTGAGCCCATTGAAGGCAAAGACATCGAGCTTTTTGAAGACATTACCTACCACGAAGGTCTCGTTTTAAAACATGCTGAAACCGGTCAAGAAATTTTTTGCTGTCATGGGCACCAAGCAGATTGGTGGAACTATAATTTCTGGAGGGTAGGTCGTTTTTTGGTACGGGTTCTATGGAAACCCTTACAAGTGGTTGGAATTGCCGATCCCACCAGCCCCGCAAAAAACTACAAAGAGCTCATTCGTATAGAAAAACGAATAAAAAAATGGATTCTACAAAATAACCTAAGAATTACCATAAGCGGCCATACCCATAGACCTAGATTTCCTGAACCAGGTCAAATTCCGTTTTTTAATGACGGTAGTTGTGTTCATCCCCGTTGTGTAACAGGTATTGAAATAGAAAGTGGAGAAATTACCCTCATCAAATGGCATATCTCCACAAAAACTGATGGCACCCTCCAAATCGGTCGAGTAGTACTCGAAGGGCCTCAAAAACTGAGGGATTACATCCCAACTTAGACCCTTTTTGCTAAAGTTTTCATAGCAATTACGAATTGATCAAGTTCTTCGGTCGTCGTATAAACGTTTGGAGTAATTCGACACCCTTGAACATTTTCTCTATCTATGGCCACTGTCCAAATCTTAAATTCCTCAAGTAACACTTTTGCCAAATCTTGAGGTTTCATTGTGGTTATACCAACATTGGCTATTCCACAACTTCGATGTTCCTCGAGAGGGGTGTTGACCGCAATATGTTCAACATTTCGCAACTGATCACTCCAATAGCGTTGCAAATAACGAAGTCGTTTTTCTTTACGTGGCAAACCAATCATTTCGAGATAGTCAATGGAATCATTAATCGTCAAATCGGATGTGTGCCAGTATGGTTCAACCTGCGAATTTTGGTATCGTCCTTTTCATTTTCAGCAAAAAGTGGCCAAATTTTAGGGATGTGTTTTTCTTTGACATAAAGAATGCCTGCACCCAAGGGAACACTTAACCATTTATGAAGGCTTGACCCATAATAATCACAATTCATGGCCTCAATATCAACATTGATATGGCCCACGCAATGTGCGCCATCGACCATCACTTCAACCCCATGAGAATGGGCCATATCAACAATTTTTCGAACCGGGAGGATTTGACCTGTAATGTTGACCATTTGACAAACCATAAGTAATCTGGTCTTTGGAGTAATCTGCGATTCATAAAGTTCTACAATAGCTTCATCTGATGTGGGATGATTGGGCAGTGAAACTTCTTTGCAGACGATGCCATAACGCTTTTCTTGTAAAAAGAAATGATCGCGCATGGAACCATAATCCTGTTTGGCAAAAATGGCCTCTTCACCTTTCTTCCACGACAGTCCCCCTATGATCATATCAAGTGATTCGGTAGTATTTCGCGTTATAACTAACTCTTTTTCTGAGCAATTGACCAATTTGGCCAAACGCCTGGCCACACTATTTTTATTATCCCATTGAACTGTTCTCAAATAGTACGACGCCTCGTAGTTTATGTTTTTGATATGTCTAATGTACTTTTTCAAAATGGGCTGTGGCACAAAATTGTAGTACCCATTCTCCAAATTGATATAATCAGGTTTCAATAAATAATCCTTACGAATTCGTGCCCAAAAATCTTCTTCATCTCCTGGGTAGGGCAAATCAACCGTATCTTCCTGAGCTGATAATGGGTGAGTCAAAAAAGGCGCGGCTAAGGCAGTCTGCCCTAAATGTTTTAAAAACCGTCGTTTTTCCATGTTGATTGGCTTTTGAGAATTTGGTACTTTACCAATAGGCTTAAGGTACAATAAATTCATCCGTATTGGAAACACTGCAACAACTCATTTCAGACATACCGACTAGGCATAATCTAGTATCCCAAATAATGTTTTTAGGGGTTGTACAAGGGTTTTTTATTGCCATAGTTTTATTGATTCGGGCACAAAAGATGGGAGCTGCATTTTTTTTGGGATTGACGTTTCTCTTTCAATCCTTTGTGTTTCTTGACAACTATCTGTGTTATACCGGCCT
>CAYNUM010000009.1:0-13751 GCA_964400025.1 uncultured Croceivirga sp. | reverse complement strand
CATCAATGTATGGCCGGATAACCCCATGGGTTATGGTGCCGAGGGAATGAAATATCGTTTTCAGTGGAACTTCCCCATTATTTTCAGTAAGCACGACCCCAAAAAGTTGTACACCTTCAGTAATCATGTGCATATGAGTACCAATGAGGGGCAAAGCTGGCAATTGCTCAGTGACGACCTGACGCGTAATGATCCTACAAAACTGGTCAGTAGTGGAGGTCCGATTACGCAAGACAATACAGGGGTGGAATATTACTGCACCATTTTTGCGGCCAATGAAAGTCCTTTAAAGGAAGGATTGATGTGGGTCGGTAGTGATGATGGATTGATTCATATCACCAAAGACGGCGGAGCCAATTGGGAAAATGTTACCCCAACGAATATGCCCGAATGGAACATGATCAACAGCATTGAACCATCGGCCTTTGATGAAGGCACCTGTTATGTGGCGGCCACCCGCTATAAACTAGGTGATTTTGCGCCTTACCTCTATAAGACAACGGATTATGGAAAGACCTGGTCGAAAATTACCAATGGTATAGAAAGCGAGCATTTTACACGTGTGGTCCGAGAAGATCCCAAGCGCAAAGGACTTTTGTATGCAGGAACCGAAACTGGAATGTACATCTCGTTCAATGATGGGGCCCAATGGGAGAAGTTTCAGCTGAACTTACCTATTGTTCCCGTGACCGATTTGGCCATAAAAGAGAATAATTTGATTGTGGCCACCCAAGGTAGAAGCCTTTGGTTGATCGATGACCTTACGGTTCTACATCAGGCCAATTCGCAAGATGCCAATTCAACCATGAAACTGTTTGCACCTAAAGACAGTTACCGTACGAAAGGGCGAGCAGCCAGCAAACCTAGTTTGACTGCCGGTCAGAATCACCCGAATGGGGTGATTACCCATTTCTACATGAAAGATGTTGCCGATAAGGATAGTATCAGTCTAACCTATACCTCAATGGCAGGGGACACCTTGGCCAGCTTCAATACATTTTCAAAAGAAAAAAAGGAAAAGCTGGAAGTTGAAAAAGGCGGTAATACCCATGTCTGGAATACCCGGGGTACCGGAGCGGAAAAATTACCGGGAATGATTTTTTGGGCCGCCGGTTTTGATGGGGCCAAGGCGGTACCTGGCAGCTACAAAGTACATTTGAACAAGAATGGGGTTACCCAGAGCCAGACCTTCAAAATTTTACCCGATCCGAGGGCAGAAGTTTCGGTTGCCGATATGCAAAAACAATTTGATTTTATCACCAGTGTCAATGAGACGGTGAACAATGCACATGAGTCCATTAAAAAGATTCGTGAAATCAATGGAAAATTAGATGCCTTTATGAAACAGTACAAGGGCAATGAAGCAACGAAAGACCTAGTTGAGAAGGCCAAGGTGATGAAAGAAGGTTTTGGCGAAGTTGAAAAAGCTTTGTACCAAACGAAAAATAGAAGTAATCAAGATCCGTTGAACTTTCCTATTCGTTTGACCAATAAGTTGGCTCATTTAAACCGACTGGTCGGCATTGATGATTTTCCACCTACGGCACAAGATATTGCCGTTAAAGATGAAATGACCACCAAAATCAATGCGCAGCTGGCCACTTTTGATAAGCTGGTCGATGAAGAAATGAAGGCGTTTAACGATGCGTTTAACCAACTTGGATTAGACTATCTATCCATAGAAGAATAACCACACTATGAAAAAATCATTGTTATTACTAACGTTACTATCATTTGCCACAAGTTTTGCGCAGACGGCAGAAGACTATTTTAAACCACTTAAATTTAGAAATATCGGTCCGTTTCGTGGAGGTCGTTCGGTATCGGCCTCGGGTGTTGTCGGTGATCCAATGACCTATTATATGGGTACCACTGGCGGTGGACTCTGGAAAACGGAAGATGCCGGCCAGCGATGGAACAATATTTCTGACGGCTATTTCGAAATGGGTTCAGTTGGCGCCGTTGCCGTCTCTACCTATAATCCAAACATCATTTATGTAGGTATGGGCGAGCATGCACCGCGCGGGGTGATGACTTCGTATGGTGATGGGGTCTACAAGTCTACCGATGCCGGTAAGACTTGGAAACACTTAGGTTTGGAGGCAACCCACCACATTTCTAGAATCGTCATACATCCGACAAACCCTGATATCGTTTATGTTGCCGCCCAAGGTCAATTGTATGGGCCGAATAAGGAAAGGGGTATTTATAAGTCAACCGATGGGGGCAAAACCTGGAAGAACACACTTTTTGTGAATAATTTGACCGGTTGTTCTGAACTTTCGATGGATGCAAACTATCCCGAAATCATGTATGCGGCGATGTGGGAACATCAGCGTAAGCCGAATATGGTCATTAGTGGTGGAAAGGGCAGTGGTCTGTACAAATCTACCGATGCTGGTGAAACATGGACAGAAATGACCAACGGACTTCCTGAAGAGAAGGGCAAGATGGCCATTTCGGTGAGCCCGGCAAATTCAAATAAAGTATATGCGCTGATTGAAAGTGATAGCAATCAAGACAAAGGTGGACTTTTCGTTTCCAATAATGCAGGAAAATCATGGAGTATGGTAAGCGGTGATAATCGCCTTGTGCAACGCGCCTGGTATTACATCGAGGTTTTTACCGACCCACAAGATGAAGATATTGTTTACGTGCTCAGTGCGCCGGCCTTACGTTCGCTTGACGGAGGCAAGAATTGGGAACGCCTTTCAGGAACCCATGGTGATTATCACGATTTGTGGATCAATCCGAACAATTCATTGAATATGGTCATTGCCAATGATGGGGGTGCGGCGGTAAGCTTTGACTTCGGCAAAACATGGTCTTCACAGGTTAATATGCCCACAGGGCAGTTTTATCGCATAAACACCGACAACTTATTTCCGTACAATATTTACGCCGGGCAGCAAGATTATTCCTCTGCAATGGTCGCCAATATGTCGGTAGGTAGAGGGGGTATTACGATGTCTGATTTTAGTCCTTCCGCAGGTGGTGAGAGCGCCTTTTTGGCGTTTGACCCGGACAATCCCAGATATGTAATGGGCGGAAGTTACTTAGGCACCATCAATGTTTTGGATATGGAATCGAAGGCAACCACTTCTGTGATGGCGGCACCCATACAATACTTGGGCCGTCAGGCTCGAGACATGAAATATTTGTACAATTGGAACGCGCCTACCCTACGTTCACAGCATGAAGAGAATACCTTTTATCATGGTGCCCAGCTTTTATTAAGAACGCGAGATATGGGAGTCACCTGGGAAGAAATGTCTCCTGATTTGACGCGTGATATTGATGCGAAGCAAGGTAACGGCGGTGGGCCGTATACCAATGAGGCGGTTGGAGCTGAAAATTATGGTACCCTGGCCTATGTTATTGAATCCCCTCATGAAGCAGGTGTTTTTTACACGGGCAGTGACGATGGTTTTGTGCACATCACCCAAGACAATGGTGAGAGTTGGCAAAACATCACCCCTAAAAATCTAGGAGAGTCTTTGGTCAACGCCATTGAGGTTTCACCACATGATAAAGCGACCGTATACATCGCCACAACGAAATACAAATTTAATGACCACACTCCTGCCATCTATAAAAGCTCAGATTATGGTAAAACATGGGTGGCGATCAATTCTGGTATTCCTATGGGTGCGTTTACACGAGTGGTTCGTGAAGATCCAGTGCGCAAAGACCTGCTTTACGCCGGTACCGAAAAAGGACTTTACCTTTCGTGGAACGGTGGTAAAAGCTGGAAATCTTTTCAGCTGAATTTACCAAAGACCCCAATAACGGATATAAAAATTCACCATGGCGATTTGATTGTGGCCACTTCAGGAAGGGCTTTTTGGATATTGGATGATTTGAGCGTGTTATCACAATACGATGCCACTCAAAAGGGGATAAGACTCTACCAACCAAATGATGCTATGAACGGCGCCTGGTACAGCCGTATGAATGGTGATATTACCAATTTTGATGGAATGAACACCTTATCAGGGGTGAACCCTGCAAATGGATTGGTACTCTACTATGAGCTTCCTAAATTGGCTGATTCCGTGGCCTTGACCATGGATATACTGGATGCTTCAGGAAACATCGTTAGAAGCTTTTCCTCCGAAAAGGATAAAGACTACGTCCCCCATAATGGTGGTGGACCAAGACGAGCGCCCACACTTTCAAAGAAAGAAGGTTTGAATCGCTTTGTTTGGGATATGAGAACGGCAATCTTACCGGGTATTCCAGGTGCCTATATCGAATCTCGATTTAGTGGTCATGTAGTGCCACCCGGAAGTTATACCGTTCGCCTTAAAGCCGGTTCTGCTACAAAATCAGTTGAAGGTAAGATTGTTGCCATGCCAACCTATAGTACCACACCTGAACAGTATGCTGAGTATCATTCGTTCTTGAGCGATGCAGAAAAGCGTTTGACAGAAATGCACAATACGGTCAATAGCCTGTACAAGGTTCAGGGGCAACTAAAAGAAGTGCTCAAAGACGTCAAAGATGAATCGGTTAAAAAGGAAGGCGAAAAATTGGTGGAAGAACTGGATGCTTGGGATAAGGATATGATTCAACGTAAATCGAAAGCCTATGATGATGTTGAGAATTTCCCGAATAAGTTTACCGCCGAATATTTATTCATGATTGATGCCACAAACAGCACTATTCCAAGAGTAAATCAACCTTCGAAAGATCGCAAGGCTGAATTGGATGCACAATGGTCTGGGCTGCGAGCAAGGGCCAATTCGTTCATGAACATTGCTATACCCGATTTCAACAAAAAACTATGGGATGCCGGTATAGGGGCCATTAGAATTTAGTTAGTGTTTGCTAGTTGATGGTAACTGCAATGCTTAATTTTACCATCAACTAGCAAAATTAATAGCTGATTTTTGGAATATTACAACTACATAAAGGCATTGCATCTCATATTTGTGGTTACTTGGTTTGCAGGTCTTTTCTATATTCCTCGATTGTTCATTAATCACATTGAGGCCAGTCAGAAACCTTCTCCCGATAAAGAAATATTGAGCGAACACCTGAAGTTGATGACCAAACGTTTGTGGTACATCATTACTTGGCCATCAGCTGTGTTGTGTACAATTTTTGCGATTTGGTTACTGTTGTTGATGCCTGCTTGGTTGCAACAGCCTTGGATGCACGTAAAACTCACTTTTGTACTATTGCTGTTTTTTTACCATTTGAAATGCCATCAGATGTTCAAGCAATTGCAGCGAGATGAGATACGGTATACTTCAAATTTTATGAGAATTTGGAACGAGGTAGCGACTTTGGTGCTTTTCGCAGTCACCTTTTTGGTTATTCTAAAAAATGCTTTTAATTGGATTTTCGGGGTTGTCGGCATTTTTGTGTTGGGCATTCTTTTAATGTTGGGTATTCGATTATACAAGAGAATTCGAGATAAAAACCCCGAAGCATAGCAATAACCGCCTTCAAGTATCAAATTCAAATACAATTATTGGAATTAGATAGTTGGTAATGATCTAGATTCTTGAAATTGAACTTGTTTTGGTTCGATTCTTGCTAATTTTATTCAAAATATCAGCGCAACTTGTTTAAAAGACTTTCCCTTCGTTCGCGAATTTTTGTAACCATGATTCTCCTGGTTGTAATTGCCTCTGTGCTAATAGCAGGGGTGACCATTTATCAGTATAGGGAACAAAGCAGAGACTATCATGAAAACCGTTTGGAACGAAAGGAAGAACAATTGCTTCAGAGCGTAAACTATGTGATTCAAGAAACGACTTATGAGCCCATTACCAAGAACTTAGGGTATATTTTCCGTGATGAGATTTATAAGATTGCCGATGTTCAAAATGTCAACTTCAATATTTATGATCTTGAAGGTGAGCTTATCAAAAGCTCTAAACCGGCATTTGAAGCTGATTCCGTTTCTAATTGTCTAGATGCGGAGGTCCTTAACAATTTGGCCATTAGTGCTACCAAACGCTATGTCGAAGAAAAGCGAACGGCGGGTGACAAATACCAGGCCTCGTATACCTTCATCAATGACCCGAAATTCAAGCCGATAGGCATAATGAACCTTCCGTATTTTGAAGACAACTCCTTCAATAATATGGAGCTCCGAGAATTTATGATTCGCCTTGGAGGGGTCTATCTGGTTATGTTGCTGTCCGCTATTTTTCTGGCCTACTTCATTTCGAAGTATATCACAAGATCACTTCAGACGGTTGCTGATAAGCTGCATTTAACAGATTTGAACAAACGAAATGAAAAAATCTTGATTGAGAACCCAACCGAAGAAATCGGCAAATTGGTGAACTCTTATAACCAGATGATTGATGAACTCGAAGCCAGTGCTGCAAAATTGGCCAAAGGTGAACGGGAACAAGCATGGCGTGAAATGGCCAAACAGGTGGCCCATGAAATAAAAAATCCACTGACGCCAATGCGATTGAGCGTTCAAAGCTTTGAACGCAAGTTTGACCCGAAAGACCCCGAGGTCGGTCAAAAAGTAAAGGAGTTTTCAAATACCCTTGTACAGCAAATCGATACTATGGGCAATATTGCTTCGGCATTTTCCAATTTTGCCAACATGCCTGCTCAACAAAAAGAAACCTTGAATGTTGTAAGTGTAACCAAATTGGCTTTGGATATTTTCACTGAACCTTATATTCATTTTATCAGTGACGAAGAAGAGATTATTGCAAAGCTCGATAGAACACAATTGATTCGAATCGTGACCAATTTGGTGAAAAATGCCATTCAAGCCATGATAGGTGTTTCGCAACCTAGAATTCTGGTGACCGTAAGTTCGCATAGCAATTTTGTAAAGATTCAGGTTGCTGACAATGGGGTAGGAATTCCAGATGAGTTCAAAGAAAAGATTTATGAACCTAAGTTTACTACAAAGACCAGTGGAATGGGCCTTGGCCTTGGAATGGTTAGAAACATTATTGAAAACTATGGTGGTTCAATTGACTTTACCTCACAGGCGGGCAAAGGAACCGTTTTCACGGTAAAGTTTCCTAAGAATTGATTTATCTTTTAATCATCACTATGGCCTTCCCAAAATTCATTGGGTACATTTGATAACAGAATACAACAGTTTAAAAATCCAACGATAATGACCTATAACAACATATACATCGAAGAAGACAATGCCATCGCAACGATAACCATAGATCGGCCTAAAAAGTTGAATGCATTGAATAAGGCGACCATTGAAGAGTTGCATCAGGCATTTAAAGAACTTGATGAGGACAAGGCGATTAAGGTGATTATTATTACTGGAAGCGGTGAAAAGGCCTTCGTAGCGGGGGCAGATATTTCAGAATTTGCAGATTTTGATGTTGAACAGGGGGGCAAGTTGGCTGCCAAAGGTCAAGAACTATTGTTTGATTTTGTTGCCAATTTGAGTACTCCCGTGATTGGAGCTATCAATGGGTTTGCTTTGGGGGGCGGTCTTGAATTGGCCATGGCTTGTCATTTTAGGGTGGCCAGTGATAATGCGAAAATGGGCCTCCCTGAGGTTTCGTTGGGGGTAATACCGGGTTATGGAGGTACCCAACGTCTACCTCAATTGGTCGGTAAGGGTTTGGCCATGGAGATGATTATGACCGCTGGTATGGTAGATGCTCAAAAAGCGCTGCAATACGGGCTGGTCAATTATGTGGTGCCCCAAGAAGAACTTCTGGCACTTTGTCGAAAACTGGCGCAAAAGATCACAAACAATTCGAGTGCGGCCATAGCGCAGGCAATAAAAGCGGTGAATGCAGGTTATAACCCTGAAGAGGACGGTTACGCTATAGAAATCGCTGCGTTCGGCCATTGTTTTGGAACCGAAGATTTCGAAGAGGGCACGACAGCCTTTTTAGAAAAACGCAAAGCAGATTTTCCAGGTCGGTAGCCAGCCTGAAATTTAGCCCCACATGAAAAACCTACTACTTTCCATTTTTGGGTGTTTGGCCCTTTTTGGATATGCCCAAGAAATGCCAATTGCCTATGATTTTGGCGAAAAGTTCAATGATAGACATCGTTACTCCAATTTATTGACCATAGCTGAAGATGGTGATGGTGGTTATATTCTGGTGCGCTCTTACTTTCAAGGACTTATTCTTAAGCCTAAGGGCTATCTGATTGAACGTTATGATAAAGACCTCAATCTTATTGAAGAATACAACTATAAGTTTCGAGATATGCAGTTCATTGATGGGTTCATCAAAAATGGCGTGCTGAATCTTGTCTTCTTCAATTATGATTTTGAAAAATTACAATACGAATATTGGGTGCATCAAAGTGCAACTACCCATTTTGATTTTCGTACCGAAAGAATTTTGAGCGTTCAATCAAAGGTGGTTGAAGGGGCTTATGGTAAAAACTACTACAACAGGAATTTTTCAAATGGATTTACTACTACCCTGCTCTTTGATAAAGAAAAGGATGGATTTGTAATCAGTACGAACCAAACTAAAGGAAAAGAAAATAAGCATACCCTATACCTATTTGATGCAGGTTTGAAAAAGCGATGGGAGCACGATTTTTCAAATTGGGCCGAGGAAAAGAACTATGCATTTGAACAACTTGCCTTGTCCAAAGATTTAAAGGAAGTTTATCTCGTCGGTAAGGCCTATCATAAAAAACGGAGGTTTAAGGCAGAAGAGCGAAAGTTCGACTATGAAGTGGTAAAGGTGAGCAATTCTTCTTCCATAGTTCGAAATTTTACTGAACCTGGGAGGTATCCCGAAGCGCTTTACCCTCTTTTAATAAACGGAGAACTGAAATGTGTTGGTTTTTATGCTGATCGCAAGGACAACCGATATAACGGCTTGGCCTATTTTGAACTGAACCCACATACCTTGAACGTCATCGAGGAGAAGTACAATCCATTTTCTCAAGAGTTTATGTATGACAAGTTTGGTCGTGAGGAAGACAAAGAAATCAAAAACCTTGTTTTCAAAAGTGTTGACGTTACGGACAACAATGAGATTTTATTCAATGCCGAGGAGTTTTTTATCACCCACAGTATGCATCGAACCGGTGCAGGCCAGCGCATAAAAGTTGACCGATATCACTACAACGACATTGTTAGCGCCAAGCTGGATGAAGCCGGAACTATGATCTGGGCAAGAAATATCAATAAGTCAGAGGTGACCCAAGGCGATGAGTCCTATGCTTCATATAGCTCATACAGCAAGGAAGGAAAGACGTATTTCTTTATTTGTACGGCCTCAGAAAACCCTCAATTAATCAACGATGAACGCTTGGTTTTTAGACAGGGACTGAGTGGTAATCGAAACGTATTCGCTATTTCTTTGGATGAAAAAGGAAAAATTTCCTACGAGAAGATAATCGACAGTAAAGAAGCCCGATTGCCCATAATGGTATCCAAACCATTTATTAATCAAAGCGCTGATCAGATGCTATTTTATGCCAAACGCGGTAGCAAAAAACAACTGGTAGAAGTAGTATTTGATTAATAGGATTTATTCCATAAATTTGGAATAAATCCTTAATTGAAATCAGAAGAATTTATCAAAGGGCGAGGTGCCCAAAGCAATGTTCATAATCGCTTCTTAAAGCATGTATATGAACAGCGCAGTGATTTTTTGGAATTCTGTCGCCTAGAAGGTGAAGACGCGGTTTCAAATAAGACCGAGTATATTCCTATTTTTCCCAAGACCATTGTGAATAAGGTTACTAGCCCTGATGTAGGCATGGCCTATAGCATGAACCCTTATCAAGGTTGTGAACATGGGTGCATTTACTGCTATGCACGAAATGCCCATGAGTTTTGGGGATATAGTGCCGGCTTGGATTTTGAACGTAAGATTTTGGTCAAGAATGAGGCGGCTGACCTTCTTGAAAAACATTTAAAAAAGAAATCTTGGAAGGCTGAAACAATCGTACTATCTGGTAATACCGATTGCTATCAACCCGCTGAGCAACGGTTTAGGCTGACCCGAAAGTGCCTAGAGGTGTTTTATAAATATCGGCATCCCGTGGGAATCATCACAAAAAACGCTTGGGTACTTCAAGATTTGGATGTTCTAAAGAAACTCAATGATGAACAGCTGGTTGCGGTAAACATTTCAATTACGTCACTTTCAGAGAATACCAGGCGTTTACTGGAGCCGAGAACGGCCACAATAAAAAGAAGGCTACGTGCTATACGAGAACTTTCTGAAAGCGGTATTCCGGTTAATGCCATGTTAGCTCCCATGATACCTGGCATCAACAGTCATGAAATGCTCAAATTGGCCAAAACGGTTTCCGAACATGGCGCACATTCTTTCGGTTTTACCGTAGTCCGTCTGAATGGGGCCATCGGTCAAATCTTTGCCGACTGGCTTCATAAAGCCTTACCCAATAAGGCTGAAAAAGTCTTGCACTTGATTCAAGATTGCCACGGCGGAACCTTAAATGATAGCCGATTCGGCATACGAAGTCGTGGTGAGGGCAAGGTTGCCGAACAAATTCATGAGATGGCCCGACTGGCCAAGCGTAAGTATTTTTCAGATAAAGAATTCCCCAAACTACGAACCGATTTGCATGAACAATACAAAAGTGGACAGCTGAACTTATTTTGAAATTGTAGTTTTAAGGAAAATCAATTGGAATGGAACTATCTGCTTGGAAAGACCTAGGTACTTTTTTTGATTATAAAGGGCATAACATTTTTACCATGGAAGCCGGTAAAGGCAAAACAGTTCTGCTAATTCATGGTTTTCCAACAGCATCTTGGGATTGGCATAAAGTATGGCCCGAATTGACCAAAAAATTTCAAGTGTTGGCCTTTGATATGCTCGGCTTTGGTTTTTCAGATAAACCAAAAAAATACAACTATACTATTGTTGACCAGGCCGATTTGGTGGAAGCGTTTTTGGCGTCAAAACAAGTGGAACAATTGCATATTTTGTCGCATGACTACGGCGATTCGGTTGTGCAAGAGCTAATGGCAAGGTTTCAAGAACGAGAAACTAAAAACGAAGAAGGACTTAAAATTGAATCGGTATGCCTGTTGAACGGGGGTATTTTTCCTGGTGAACATCGACCTCTTTTGATTCAGAAATTGCTTATGGGTCCGTTTGGGTATTATATAGCGCAACTTTTTAATCGTAAAAAACTTGCCAAGAATTTTAGAAAAATTTTTGGTCCCGACACGCAGCCTACCGAAGCTGAATTGGATGCCTTTTGGGCACTGATGACACATAATGAGGGGAAGAAGGTATTTCATTTGCTTATTCGGTATATGAGAGAACGTATGAAGAACAAGGCCCGTTGGGAGGGTGCATTGGTCAATGCCAAGATGCCGCTGCGTTTGATCAATGGCAATGTTGACCCAATTTCAGGTAAGCATGTTGCTGATTACTACCGAAAGTCTGTTCAAGATGCGGATGTTATCGACCTGCCAAAAATTGGTCATTTCCCCCTGGTTGAGGCACCCGATGAGGTTTTAAAACACTATTTGGAGTTTGTTGGTTTGTGATTTAATTCCTGGCTGATGCCGTTTGTTTTTAGTTTTTGACCAATTCTGAATATCTAATGAGGTTTTATAAAAATTAAGATGATTATTCCAAAAAGATTAAAAGCCATACAATCAATACTTTAAATTTCTTCTCGATGCCCATTCGAGGGAAGTAAAAAAAGTGAACTCCTAAGATTGCAGAAAGAACTATTCCAAACGAAAAGAAATCTCTGAGAATAGGTTTACCCAATTGTCTTCTGTCACAGATAGAAGTGTAAAGGTATAATTGGTCTCTAAATCAAGATCAGGAGGTTCTTCTCGGGTAATATTGAGTACTACATTATCTAGAACATAGTACTGAAAATTACGTTCAAAAGTGTAGGTGCCAGAGAGTAAGTCGCCCTCATCTGTAGCAACTACTTGAAAATAGATTACGGAATCGTCGAAGCTTCCATCAATCCAGCTGAATTCTGGCATGGTTGCCCCAGTTTCGTTAGAAAAACTAACGTTTTGGGGCAAGTATTCGGTAGCTTGCGTCAACTGTTTCAAGCGAATCGGGTTCGAAATATTGACTATACCGTCTTCTTCAAAAGTGACAATAGCCCAACGTTCGGTTTCAGAAGAAACCTCATAAAATTTTAGATAGTCATTAAACAAACCTTCAAAAGGCAGACTAAGCTCTTTGTAGTTTTCAAAATCATTGGGGTCCTCATTAGCGTCTTGAGTTTCAAAATAACGGATATTGGTGGCCTCAGGTCTTGGATAGAAGTAAACCCTAACGTGGGATTGATTTATCGTACTGCCTGCGCAAGCAATTACGCTTGACCTGGCAATTTCCCTATCTAGAATGGCCATTGCCAAGGTGGACACTTCGGCGTCTTCAGCAATAGAATCTTGATTCTCAGTAGAACATGCAAAAAATAAGATTCCAAGAAAAATGAGTCTGAAAATGGTCTTCGCCATGTGCTATATACTCTTTTGGTTCTTAGTTGTAGAAAAGTCACAAAGCTTTCATTTGCGCTAAGAGATAACAGGTTTTTTAAATATTTTTAGAAAAGTTGTCCAATAAGATAACCGGTTATCGTCATCGTAGTGAAATCAATAATATAAACCGCCTGATTGAAACGGGCATAAAACGAAAACCAATGAGTAATTTTTTGTATTTATTTAGAGGAGGTGACGAAGCTTATCAAAAATTGTCACAAGAAGAAAAACAAGCACATATGGAAGTCTGGGGGGCATGGATGGGAAAGCTCCAAGAAAAAGGGCAATTGTTGGATGGTCTCCCCTTGGCCGAGGATGGTCGCGTTGTACATAATCGGGGAGAACTTGTAACCAACGGTCCTTTTGCTGAAGGCGCTGAACTGGTCGGAGGGTATTTGATTGTATCTGCAAAAGATATGGATGAGGCAGTAGAAATCTCAAAAGGCTGTCCGATTTTTGATTACGAGGGCAGTAATGTTGAGGTTCGCGAAATTCTAACAATGGATGATGAACACTAGAACAAGCGCTAACTCTTTCTTTTGTTAAGATGGCTAAAGAAGCGGTACATAAAACGGTAGACCACCTTTTTCGAAATGAGTACGGAAAGGTGGTCTCCCTTTTAACTCGAAAGTTTGGCACCTCTCATTTAGAGACCATTGAAGATGTGGTTCAAAACACCTTTTTAAAGGCAATGCAAGTATGGGGTTATCAAAAGGTTCCTGATAATCCGACCGCTTGGTTATTTCGCGTAGCAAACAACGGGATGATCGATCAGCTGCGACGAAGTAAAAAGATAAAGTATGGTGATGAGGATATCATCAATGATGCCACAGAAAACCAAACAGAACTGACCAGCGAAAATGAAATTACCGATAGTCAATTAAAATTGGTTTTTGCGTGTTGTGACCCCTTACTTTCACAAGAGTATCAGGTGATTTTGAGTCTGAAACTTATGGGTGGATTCAGCAATCGAGAATTGGCCGAGGCCCTGCTCAAAAAAGAAGAAACGGTCGCAAAATCATATACCCGGGCCAAAAAGAAGTTCCGTGAAGAAGTACAACTAGTAAAATTTCCAGTTGAAATGGGCCTTCAATCACGACTGTTTGTGGTGCTACGAATACTATACTTATTATTTACAGAGGGGTATGCGACCACATCAGGCTCACAACTATTGAAAAAGGATATTTGTTATGAGGCCCTTCGATTGGCACTTTTGTTACGAAAGAATAAATACTGTCAACATCCTAATTTAGAGGCTTTGATTGCATTGATGTGCTTTCATGCTTCGCGTTTTGATGCCCGATTGGATGTACAGGGT
>CAYNUM010000008.1:0-14235 GCA_964400025.1 uncultured Croceivirga sp. | reverse complement strand
GTATAACCACAGCCCTGGATTGATTTTCTTCAGTACCGTTGGATGCAATATTGATATAGTTTTCTGTAATAATACTGCCGGTCACGGACTCAATCAAACTTGGGGCGATACTTTCCATTTCCAAGCCAAAACCGTTCATAAGACCTGCGCCATCAGAGGTAACCTGAAAGTGAATATCCAACTGAACCACCATATTATCTGCATTAAGTATGGCAACGAATCTGTAGTTGACCGCTGTATCATTAAAGTCATAATCTCCTTGAAATGGCCATAAATCTTCATAAACCACTTTTCCAACGGAATTTTCGGCGGGGGCAAAATTATTGAAGGCCTCATTTGGATCAAATGGAAAATCGTCCAAGCTATCGTTCACCCCATCACCATCGGCATCATTGGCGGCCTCAATTTCTGCAAAGCCAGAAATCTGTACCGCTTCCGGGGGATTGGCCTTTGCATAAAATACCGCATCATTAAAGTCATCATCTGAGCCGCCATCGCGATTCAAATCTTCAAACCCCAAGATGGCAAGTTCTCTGAATTCATCATAAAGTAGAACCATATGCTCTCGATTCTCTGGAGTGGACTCAGGATTAAAATCAGGGTTGGAGTAGTACACGCCATTGCCATCACTTACTCCACTTCCCGTCCATCCATTTGCCGCAATGAACCAAGCAATAACGGTATTCTCTGGGAATCTGCCCAGATATACCCGATCTCCAGAAATCAACCCACCTCCTGAAAATAAAAAAGAAGTGTTCGGAAAAATAACGTTATGTGCCGTGATATCATCTACGGTTGCAGGCTCTTGCCCCAAAGGATAGGTATAATAACCCAATACATTTCGATAACCCGCTCCTTCAGAAACAAAAGTGACCCAGACGTCAGCTTCTTGGGTTACAATAAAATTGGTCTCGGTACCTGCCAAATATTCTGGGTTGTTAACCGGTACTCCACCTGCACTTTCAGGTAATGAGGCACAGAGGTCGTCCAATAGGTTCTGTTCTATGACATCAGGAAAGGCCAAATTATCGGGCACACCCAAAAAGTCGAAAGTGTCGATAAATGTATAATCAGCTTTTGTTTTGGATACAAAACCTTTTCTCAAAGGTTTGTGGGATTGCTTACCTGCCGTATCAGATCTTTCATAGAAAGGCCTGTAGTCAAAAGTTGCATTATTACCTTCTATCGGCAACCGCACATTATCGATAAGACCAATATAGTTTGTGTAAAGCAATATGCTGTCAGCGGCCGACGCTAAAAGAAATTCCTTTTCGATTGAACCACTATTACTAAATCCTACCTTGCCCAAAAACAAACTATCTTGGGTTCCTACCTTTGAATACACCGAAAGGACCGCATTGCTGAGATAGTTGGGCACATCAAGTTGCAATGTGACAGATTTGCTGGTCACATAGTCAAAATCTACAGAAACATTGAGACCCGCCAAGGGGTGGTCAGGATCCACGCTATTATCAATAATTGGGTCTTCTAGGTCATTTTCATTCACGCAGCCCAGCACAAACAAAGCAACGCATAAGTAACTAAAATTTTTAAAGTATCGCATTTTTGGGGGTTTTTTAATGGTTATGTTTATTGAATTCTTGAGGTTTTCAGATTCCATGTCACGGCTCTCCAAAACGCCGACAAGTGCTCAAATTCTTTTTTCAACAAAAAGGTCAGTGCATTTTTAGGAATAGAAATAAACGTCTGAAAAAGAAGACTTACCAAAAGGGGCAAGGGTCTAAAATTACGTCTCGCAAAAAGTATTCTATTTCTCGAAATATAGTAGGTCTTTAAAGGACTGAACTTACCTGTAGACAATGACTCTTTGTGCAAGATGTATGATTTTGGTTGGTAGTAAATTTTGTAACCGGCGCGTTTGATCATTTCGGCCCAGTCGTGCTCTTCGTAATAGAGAAAGTAGATTTCGGTCATCATGCCAACCTTTTCCACCACTTTCTTGGGTACCATCATGGCTGCCCCATGTATGGAATTGGTTTCACCTTCACTATCAAAACGACCATCATCCTCTTGATGGTAACCAATACTGTTATTTCGAATCGTCCAATGATTCATCGGGGTATAACCAGCATATTGAATCAAACTGGGATTCCAATGAAACTTTATTTTTGGACTTACCATACCAATGGTAGGATTAGTTCGTAAAGTTTCCACAAGGGGACCAATGCATCCTTTTGGAACAATGGTATCGTTATTAATAAAAAACAAGTACTCACCTTTAGCTTTGTTTACACCTAAATTATTACCGCCAGCAAATCCCAAATTCTTTTCACTTTTTATTAGCGTTACCTCAGGAAACTTCTCTTTGATAATATCTGGTTTTTCATTGGGTGAAGCGTTGTCTACCACGATTACCTCTATATTCTTATAATCGATATTCCTCAATGATTCCAACATGTCTAAAGTGACCCTGGATTCATTGTAGTTTATTGTAATAATCGATACCAATGGATATTCCATAACTTACTATTGTCAATTTCATTAACTAACCTGAGGTGTTTTACTTCCATCCACCAATTCTATTTCTTCTTCATCCAACAATCCCTTTTCCTTTAGGATTTGCCTATCGAATTTGGGAGACATGAAAATAAAGGCCATTCCCATGTACATTAAGATCCCTGTTGGAAATTGCCCGAACACGCCATTTCCATATGAGGCCAACATAATTCCGGCCATACCACATACAATTGCTGTAATCTGTCCTTTCAGCCAGTCGTCGCGAATTTTGAACATCGCATTATAGGCACCGGTAATCAAAATGAAAAAGAGTACGAACAAATGCAGGTAGAGACCAACAATACCTGTATCAGCCCAAATCGCAACAAACCAACTGTCTGTTGCAGTATTGGCCAAAAATGTGTGTGGTGTAAAGCGTTGGCCCCAATTTCCTGTTGAACCTACCCCTCCACCAATTGGTCGTGAAGCAAGATATCGCTTCAACTTTCGCTGGTTTTCCAGACGTACCTGCAGGGAAGCGTCATTGGGATCAAAGGCTGTGCGCATGCGCCGTATTTGGGCATTATTGTTCATAATGGTGGTATGGGCAAAGAAGATGTAAACTCCTAGCCCCATAATGCCCCCAGCAATTAGAAAGGGAATATTCTTCCTTACGATCAAAAGCATAATACCGCCCATTGCCGGAACGGCAATCGCACCTCTAGTACCGGAAATAAACATTCCATATATACCTGCAAGAGCGACCGTAAAGCAGAAAACCCTTAGTTTAAAATTGTGTTTTGCCGCCAGCCCCAAAATACCGAAAACAATACCCGCATGTCCTTGTGAAGCGCCAAACTGCCCTGCGTCAGAATAAAAAGAGAATATTCTAAGCTTTCCAAAAAGTACATGGGTCACATGGCCCCCATTATCTAACCAGGCCTGTTCAAACGGATCCAAGCCCACAAAAAGCTGTATGGCCCCTTTAATGGTACCTAACAACGATAGCGTACCCCAGATGTAAATAAATGTCATTAAGTCTTTTGGCCTATTAAAAAGAATGAACATCAAGGGCACCAACATTACCTGATATAACGCCACACCGCGCATGGCATAGAACCATGCCTGAAAACTGACCGCTTCGGGATTAACGGCCTGAAGAAAGATATACCCGAACCAGATTACAACCAATAATGTCAATTGAGATTTTGCCTTGTCCCACGGAATACGTATTCTGAACTCTTTAAAAAACAATGCGGCATACATCAAAAACAAAAGTCCATCGACCATAAGACCCCATGTTGCGGGCACATAACGAGACAAGCCGATTACAAAAAAACTATAGATTAAAATGGTTATAATTCCAATTCTTGGACTTACCATTAGGCTCGTCAGATAGACAAAGACCAAGGGTAACATTATAAACGCTATTGCGATTACAATGCCTTTGCTGGCTATTAATTGAGCACATATAAAGACCATTGAAAAAACGAGAAGTATAACCGTAGGCTTTCTCAACAAATCTGGGCCGTATGTGCGCTCAAAAGTATTCAATGCGCCAAATGGGTATTTAAGTTTTTAATAAAGGTGATGCTTTCTGAAAATATCTTTCTGGAATGAATTTGTATTTCGCGACGCAGATGATAAAAGCCAATGAAGATTCCAATCAGGGTAAAGACTACCGTGCCAATGGCCACTACTACAAGAGACTTGAATACGAAAACCCCTATCACATCGATTACCACATTGGCCGAAGCCATTATGATAACCTTATACAGGTTGAGCTTGGGCTTATTAATACTATCCAATAATACCCCCGTAAACCTATCTATTGGCAAGATCAAGGTGTATATAGTAAAAATTCGAAATACGAGTATCAATAAGGGTAAATCGCTTGAGTACTCGTTTCCTCCTAGAATTAGGATAAGCTCTTCTGCAAAAATGAAGCAGAAAAGTGCTACAGGTACAAAAAGAAAAGTAATTGCCCCTGAATAGGTATAAAAAATATGTCGTACCGCTTTTATGTTTCCCTCAATAAACCTTTTTGACATTCTAGGGTAGGCCGTCATACTGAAACTTCGCAGGGGTATCCCCAACAAATCGGTAAGTTTCAAGGGTATAGCATACATGGCAACCCCTGCAGAACCAAGAAACGGACTCAATCCGATAATAAAAGTATCTGCGCTCTTTAATAGATTAGATCCGATAAGGGTGGCCATGGAGTATTTTCCAAAATCAATCAACTCTTTTCGGGTTTCCCTTGTGGAAGAGGACATATCCAATAGACCATCCCATCTTTTAAAGGTGCACCAAAGGGATGAAATTAGGTTGACCAAAAGATTGACTATTACTATTTCTTGAAGCCCCCATTTTAAAAAGAGTCCATTCAAAATCAAAAAACCAACAAAAAATCCAATATTAATAAGCCGCACATACATGAGACGACTAAAATTTTGTTCTGCTTGAAATAACGCCAAAGCATTTTTCCAACCTAAACCAGCTATACCAAGTAATGGGTACCAAACTAAAAATAGATGATAACCACTGGCTATTTCAAAATGAAAAATTTGACTTGCCAATAGAACAAGCCAACAGACCACCACCACTGCAACTAAGATTATGACGTTGAGTTTGAAACTAGAACCCAATAATCTAGGATAATCTGTTTTTTTAGCTCCCGATAAAAATCTGATAACCGATGTTCTGGTCAGACCAAACCTTAAAGAATCGATGAAGGTCGCCATGGTCACGTACAACACCCAATCACCAAAGTGAACTTTACTCAGTTGTCTGGTCAACAACATAAAGCTTACCAGACCTAAAAAAGCTACGGTTACATTGGCCGTTAATGAGGCAATGTTCTTCTCCTTTCTGATCTTATTTAGTTTTTGCAACATCAGGCAACAGATTTTTTAGTAAAAAAGCGGAGCTGTATCAATCGTTTTATCCAACGTCTAATGAATGATCTTTTCTTAGGTAGTTCACCAACGATGGTCTCCATCTCCAAGACCTTGACACCATTCAGAATAATGGTCGGTTCTGGACCTGTAGTAGCTTGATTGAACAAATCCAGCGCATTGCCATCGGCCTCACTCCATGCCCGATTGGCCCTGGTGACCAAGAAGGTATAATCCATAGTGGAGGCCAATTTTACCGGAAACGGATTCTTAATTATATCGGGTAGTTCAAGAACTATGAAATCAAAGTCCTTAAAATCTTTGATCTTATTCGTCGTATCAAATTCTTCGACTTCTGAAATTTTATAAAGCTGATCACTGATGGGATACGTCAATTTATCGTAACAAGTCCCATCAATTCCCAAATCAGTTTCATCATAAGTAATATGCAGTATTCTATAGTCAAGTTCACAAAGCTTTGCAATTAAGTTTTGGCAGATAAAAGTCTTGCCTTCTTTAGCCTGTGTAGAGAAGAACATGTTAACCAAGGGGAAGCCCTCTCTTTTCTCTTTATACTGATTCAGAATGATATTTCTGGAGATAGCGTTTACAGCCTTATTCCTCAGATACTCATAATCTATCCTCTTCTTTTTAAGACTAATGATCGGAAATATGGAGGAGACCTTTAGACCAATTTTGTCTTCCGCCCTAGTAGCGGTATTAATATTGCCATCAAGAAACTCCAGAACCAATATCAATATTACCATTAACACCAAACCGGCGACTCCTGCAATAACGACCAGCATCATTCTCTTGCTTGGTTTAGCCTCTAACGGAAAGTAGGGAGGGTCGGTAATCTCAAGGTTGGCCTTTAACTCACCATTCTGTTGTCTAAGCTTAGCCAAACCCAAACTGTGCAATAAACTCAAATATTCTTGTTCTTCAATATTGATCTTGCGCTCAAGTTTTTTCATGGTAGCCCCAAGTGGTGCATACTTTCGGGCCAATTGATCAAACTCAATTCGCTTTTCATCCAAAATTTTGAGCTGTGCTTTTGCTCCTTCGTTGATAATGGTCTTATTCAACCAATCTTTAAGAATGTTTGAGGAAGCAATACCATCTTTATCATGATCTATTACAAAAATGGTATCTACAGCCTGCTCCAATTTCTTTTCTGCACCCTCCAACTTTATCATCATATCAGCAACAGCTGCAGTATTCTTTTCCTGCATGGAAGAATCGGTTTGTTCTTGAAGGGTACGCATCGAAATCTCATAATTTATTTCGGCTATTTCATCCCTTAGAGCCAAAATGCGTTCGTTCTGCAGCCTTTTCTTTGCATGCGTTGACAATTTTCCTTCCAATTTTTTGATTACTGCACTGGAAGAATGAAAGTCTTGTAAAACATTGATATATTTTCCTTCAAAGTTTTCCCTCCTAGCCGCTATCTGCTTCGTTTGTTCATAGTAGTTCATCAAACGGTTCTCTCTATTGAAAACCAACAATTCCCTTTCAGCCGCGTTGAGACGTTTAGTGGTTTCAGCTAATTGATTTTGAAAATAGGCTACAACTGCGTCGGTCTGGCTGGCTTTGACATTCGCATTTTCCCTTATAAATGTTTCACACAAAATCTTAAGTGTGTTTTGACAGATACCCGGGTCTTGAGACTGATATCCAATATCAAGAAAGTCACTAAAGGAAATTCGCTTAACCGCTATCTTCTCTAAAATTTTGGCATGGCTATAATCCGGATGGCTAAGACTTAACAATTCATTCAAAAAATTGGTGTGGTTCTTCTCTTTAAAAATTAAAAAATTCTCGTAGGTCTTTTCGGGGTCTCCTTCAACTACCAATTCCTTTACCTCATCAGGTACAGTTTCCATCAGTTTGGCATATTTTTCCGGACCAATAATCTTCTCTTCTGTACCATCAGAAAGCATATGTTGGGTGAAAAGCTTTAAACCTACCATTTCCAAAGTGTTTTTGGATTTAATAAGGTTCAATAAATTTTCAAAAGCAATATTGGTGGCCTTGAAATCAAGCCGAGTTTGAGAAAGTTCTATTGTAGACCCAGTGGCGAAAGCAGTATAGACTCGTGCTTGTGATTCGAAGACTTTGGGCTCTTCTTTTGTAAGCAAAAAGACTAACGTGGCAAGCGTTACCGGGGCTGCCACCAGTAGCCAGATATGCCTTAATAGTATTCTTACAAAGAATATTAAATTCAACTTCATCTTCCTAAATAATTATTTCGAAACCTACAATGTTTTCAAGGTATCTTAATGCCAAGATTAAATCCACTTTTCGGGAAGACTTGGTCTTAATCGCTTCATTCAATAATTGATTTGAAGTATTGAATTCGTTGTACCCAATTACTCCATTTTCATAATCTATTTTCGATTTTATGGCCCGTATTTTATGAGTATCGAGTATCGTATTGGCAATCAAAAAATTGTCATGGGCGAGAATAACGTTATAATAGCGTTGAATAACCTGTTCCATAACTTCCTGTTCGGCAACCTGCTTTGAAAGTTTGGCTTTTTCAATATCTGCCTGAGCCCCCTTTATATCAATTTTTCTTTTGAAGAATGTGGCAAGCGGAATGTTTACGCCTGCATTAAACGAATACCGGCTTTGTTCCGTACTTAACAGAATCTGACTCGCATTGGGATCACCAGCAAGTTGTTGATTATTAAGGTTATCGAAAATTCCATAGGAATAGGAAGCGCCCACAGAAAAGAGGTCCATCCATTTGATTTTTGCCCTCTTTTTCTCCTGATGTTTAAACTTTATGTCCTCATCGAAGAAGATGATTTTGGCTGAGTTTTCTTGAGCCCTTTTGATTAAGGTGTCGAGAGGTGGTAATTTTTTACTGATGTCATTTTGCTTCAGACTCTCTTCCAAATATTCATTGACATCCTGCCCTATGACCCTGGTGAGCACCAACAGGTTCAACATTATAAAAAAGACTGCTCTCATTTTTAAACATTCTCCTTTTGAAAAACCGCTTTAAACGTTCTAAGGATAATCCACATATCAATTATGAAAGCATATTTGCTATTGGCGTATTTGACATATTTCACGTCCAATTGCTTGCGTTCCTCAGGAGACATTTTTGAGGTACGCCCCCGAGCTTCTACTTGCCAAAGACCTGTTATACCAGCAGGACCATTGAAACGTTCGGTCCATTCATCGGTAGTTAACATTTCTGCCTCATAAAGGGGAAGTGGACGATTACCTACTATTGACATATCACCTTTGAGCACGTTGATTAACTGTGGAAGTTCATCAATACTTAATTTCCTTATTATTTTTCCAACTTTTGTTATTCTTGGATCATTATCAAATTTGACAAAGGCGCTTTCATTGCTCTTCTTGCGTTGTTCGTTATGTGCACTTTCATCAACTTCAGTGTCGTCACCGAAAAGTTTTGTTCCAGATTCACCAATCAATACTTTATCGGTGTTGCCATTATTATCCGTTTCGTTATCAACATACTGATTTAGGTGTTCAAACTCCTTCAATCGCTTATCGGCATCAGGATACATCGAACGAAGCTTTAAAAAATTGAAGATTCTATATCCAGTACCTACCCTTTTAGATATGTAATAGACTTTTCCTTTCGATTCCAAGCGAATCGCCAAAATCACCAATAATAGAAATGGAGAGGCCATCAACAAAACCGAACCTGAAAGAAGAATGTCGAAAGAACGTTTCCAAAAACCAATTTTGTATTGTTGAACACCTCGCTGAACAGACGAAATTGCCTGTGAACGCAAATTGTTCTTTAGTTCTTTAAGAAAACCTATGCGTTCTAGGACCTGATTAAAACTAATTGGATGAACAAAAACATCATCGAACCCGTTCTCCAGGGCATTCAATTTTTCTTCTCTTGACACTTGATCACATAACAATACAACAGGTATTTTTTTTGCGGGATCAAATACCTCGACCAGATACTTCAAAAATTCTTTTACCTCACCTTCAGCGATATTCTTTTCACAAAGTATGGCGTCAACAACTTTTTGTGTGTTGACCCACTTACCCTGTTGAAAATCACTATTGTTATGAAGCCAACGCAATGCATTGTTCGTGGAGTTCACCGAACTTACATCAACAGCACTGTTGAACCGATGAAACTCATCAGCAAAACGCTTGTTTGAACCCACGTATAGGACGGAAGTATCTTTCTTCGTTTGGATTTCCATAGGTTATTGACGAATTAATAACTTGTCAACCCTAATAAGCAGTTCTTCAGGGTTAAAGGGCTTGACCATATAATCGTCTGCACCCAATCTTAAACACTCTATTCTATCACTGCTACTATCACGACAGCTCAAAACGATAATTGGAATATCAGAAAAAACGCCTGTCTGCTTTACTCTTTTTATGAGCTCAAAACCATCCATTTCAGGCATTTCTAAATCAGTGATTATTAAATCTGGCAAATTGCCATCCTGAAGCCAGGTAATGGCTGCAAGGCCATTATCTACAGTAGTAACATTGTGGGATTGACCCAAAAATTGTGCGACCAATTCGCTAAGTGATTGTTTATCATCAACAACAAGTATTTTCATGGTATATAAGATTTGTAATATAAATATTAACGAAATGTAGGATTATTATTACTTTAATAAGATTCTATGTTGTAAAACCCCTTTTAGCTGTTGTGAGTGCTCTCTAAAGCGATATGGCTAATTTTTGATTCGAACCATATATGGAGTGCGCAATCTTAGTCGAATTGAATGGAAGTAACCGGTGCTTTTTGTGCAGAATGGCCTTGTGACAAATGTGCTTTAAGTTCAAGCGTATACTTTTGTCTACCCAGTTTGTTGAGGTGGGAACTATCGCCAAAAAGACTGTCTTCGTAATAGCTCAATGGACTACTCCAAAATTCTACTTCAGGATAGTTTACCCTCAAATTTTCTTCAAACCTGATGACACCATCTCTATAAGCTTCGCTTAGAACCATAAATGAAGCTTTATTCATTGGCATCATTGAATACATTACTTTTATGTCATTGTTCTTGGCCAAATCAAAAAGCATTTCCAACGACTTAGAAATGATTTGTTTAGGACGAAAAGTCTGTCTTCTTGCCTCAACGTTGAGGTCATGTGATTCCTTGGCCCTACCAAAGTCATAACTTCCCCTTCTGCTTTTTATCTCAGAATAGACATTATAGTTCGTATATCCCCGCAGCAAAAGTGATTTGCTAAGTTCTGGTCTCAACTGCATTGGAAATTTGTAGTAATTCAGATAAGCTTTTTGCATATAGCCATACCTATCACTTTCATCATAGACCGTTTCTCCATCATAGTTCCAAAACAATTCGTTTTCTATGTTCAAGTCATTGAAGATCTCTTGAATATCACTGGGGTTGTAAAAACCATACTTTAGTTGACGATCCCAAAACATTTCAGACTGTTCGAAATGCAATGGTGCATATGACACTACTATGGTATCTATTCTTTTGTTATTAGCCAGCATTTTTTTGACCATGTAATACCCTTCCATAGGTGTACCACCTCCTAGGGCAAGGTTATAGTAACCATCACCCAAAAGTTTTGGATCAATACCTGCAATTGCCCTACTATCGCCAATAATAAAATTGTGATGCTCTCCCTGATCTGCCAATACTTCCAATTTACTTTTCCACATTGGAAATTCAGCGTTGAAATAATGAAAAGGCAAAAACATACATGCCGCATAAACCATTGCCGACCATATGATTGAAAAAAGTAGGATTTGTTTTATTAATCTTTTGATTGCCATGACCCCTAAAATTGAAAATAGATAAACTCTTGTTCATTACCAGAGTATATGAACACCAAGCTCCAAACCAATAGATAAAAGGACCATCTTAGTACTTTCTTATTGGTCCGAACACGAATACCCTCAATGGCATACTCGTTTTCTCGCCCTAGCCACTCAATAATCAAGAACAGGCTTAACAAAAGTGCAATAGAGGCCAATTTGAACAAAAGATATTTATCTACTATTGGTATTTGAAACAATGATTCAGAAAAAATGCCATTTATGTAACTTAAGGCATGCCCAATATTTTCAGCCCTAAAGAATATCCATGCAAATACCGCCATACTAAAAGTAACTGTCATTGCCCTGAACTCTCTAAACGTTGGAAGCATTTTTCCTTTTGCGACTACGTCCAAATTATTTCTATTGTTGTTTGTGAGCATCAAGGGAAGAAAATAAATGGCATTCAAAGCTCCCCATGCAATAAAAGTCCAATTCGAACCATGCCAAAAGCCACTGACCAAAAAAATTATAAAAGTGTTTCTAATTTTCATTTTGGTACCACCGCGACTGCCCCCCAATGGAATATAAAGGTAATCTCTGAACCACGTGGAAAGTGAAATGTGCCATCTTCTCCAGAATTCGGCTATGTCCCTAGAGAAATATGGGTAAGCAAAATTCCTCTTGAGGTCAAAACCAAATAGTCGTGCCGTACCAATTGCAATGTCAGAATAACCAGAGAAGTCTCCATAGATCTGAAAGGTGAACATTAAAGCCCCAACTACCAACATACTTCCCGGATAAGCATCAGAATTGTTGAAAATCATATTTGCTATTTCGGCACAATTGTCAGCAATTACCACTTTCTTGAACAAGCCCCATAAAATCTGACGCATACCGTCAACAGCCTTGTGATAATTGAAAGACCGCTTTCTGGGAAACTGAGGTAATAGGTTTGTAGCCCTTTCTATTGGCCCTGCGACCAATTGTGGAAAAAAGCTTACGAAAGCGGCGAAAGCGATAAAGTCTTTTTCAGGCTGTAGCTTTTTTTTATAGACGTCTATGGTATAACTAAGCGTTTGAAAGGTATAAAAGCTAATTCCTACCGGAAGGATGATATTCAAGCTGTTTGCCTTGATTGGGTTTCCGAAAAAAGTAAAAGCGGCGACAAAATTGTCTAAAAAGAAGTTGTAATATTTGAAGAATCCTAAAAATCCAAGGTTTACCAGAATACTGGTCCACAACAGTACTTTTCTCTTGACCTTGAAGTCTGTTTTAATTAGTGCCATTCCAATGGAATAGTCAACCAAAGTGCTGAAGATAATCAGCGATAAAAATCTCCAATCCCACCAGCCATAGAAAAAATAACTAGCTACAAGAATTAATAAATTTTGATGCTTGATATTTCTATTGACTACAAACCAGTATAGCAAAAAAACTACCGGTAAAAAAACTGCAAACTCGAGCGAATTAAAAATCATAGCTATGGTTACATCAGAATGAAGTTATATAACGTCATTTTGAATATTTTTTGTAAGTTTTTTCTTATAAATGTTGTGAATAGACCTTTGAAGTATAGGAAATGTCCATTTAAAACTATCACCGTGAAGACTTTGAAATAAAAAAGCAATTACAGATTGTAGTTCTAAACTCGGTCTGAACTTAAAATATAATCAGTATTGGTTTGATTCATTATGTCAATAATATTGTGGTTTTGCCTTCCTACGATTGACACTATCTTGTTTCTTTCGGCTCCGTAATTATAAATCTTTTCAAAAAAAAGCGCCGAACTGGAATCCATATTTTTTACATTTTCCAAGTTAATTACAATGCTATCGCTGGTCTCCAAAACTGATTCAAAATAAATTTTGAGGGCACCCAAATTCGGGGAAGACAGATTACCACTGATTTCAAAAATCCCTCTATTTTCCTTTATTTCTAAAGCCATTTTCTATTACTTTTTATTGTTATTATTATCTATAGTAGGTTCAAACGTTGCATCAAATGTGGGCGTTGAGATCTACTGATTGGTATGACGCTCCGCTCTATCAACACACTGTTATCTTGTATATCGATGATTTTAGTAAAATTGATTATGAAAGACCGATGAATTTGCATAAAAAGGGATTCAGGTAGTTTTTCCTTTATCTTCTTCAATGTAGAATGCACCCTATATTGCTTATCCATCGTTTTAATATCAATATAGTCTCCTTTGGCTTCGATGATAAGAATCTCACCCAATTTCAATTTAATCAGTCTCCGGTCTATATTGATGTATAGTTCTTCTGTTGTTTTTTCCTTGGTTGGCATTTCCTCTGAGCCGTCTTCCATAACCGGAACCAAAACAGACTCTAATTTTTTAATGGTCTTTTGAAATCTTTGGGGAGTGACCGGTTTCACCAAATAGTCAGCAATAAAATTGTACTCAAATGCTTCTATTGCAAACTCTTTATCAGAGGTCGTGAAAACAACTTTTGGTGGGTTCTTTACCGTCTGGATAAAATCGATTCCCGTTAGCAATGGCATGTGGATGTCCAAAAAAATCACATCGACTTCGTTCTGGTTGAGGTATTTCAAAGCCTCAAGGGCATTCGGAAACTGTGCTACCACTTCCAAATCGGGAGAACCACTGCACAGTTCTTCCATAATTGCTCGGGCTGTTGCCTCATCATCTACTATTATACACTTCACCTTATGCTATTTTTAAAATGAAATCTTCAACCGCACTTAAGACATCTTCAAAATCTTCTTTGATTGCTATATTGCCCATCTTAAGGTCTTCCTCATACTTGATGGCCATCTTATAACCACCGCTCAAGCCCAATATGCCCAATTTGTGCTTTATTTTATGAACCACTTTTGCGGCCTCATCAAGTTCACCAGCACTTAATAGATTGGTATAATCTTCTTTTTCCTTTGGAAACTCAACCTGAATGATAGACAGAAACTTCTTCTCGAACTCTTCATTGCCGCCGGCAATCTCTTTGATGTAATCTAAGTTTGGTATTTCAGCCATTAGAGTATTGTTTTTATTGTAAAATAAAAGGTGGTTCCTACTCCCTCTTCAGAAGAAAGCCATATATCACCTCTATAGTAATTGATTATCTTTTTCACCAGTGCCAATCCGAT
>CAYNUM010000007.1:0-15062 GCA_964400025.1 uncultured Croceivirga sp. | reverse complement strand
GCTCAATTAATTTTTAAAGATGGTACATCATTAAAAGGTTATGCTGAACCCGCACATCAGAACATGATTAGATATAGAAAGGAACGCAAGGCTAAAAAAGAATTTTATTCTTTTGAAGAAGTTGACACCCTAAAAGTCTTCTACGATTTTAGTCCAACAACATTTGTTTATCAAAAAATTGAAAATAGAATAACTCCTATGATTTTGGAAGTGGCTCGAAACGGAAAAAATGTTGTGTACTACAGAGATTATTCAGTTGTATATAATGCCCCGACTTCAAGTCCCAATGGAAATGGAGGATTTACCGTGTTTGGCGGTGGGACAAGTACGTTAACCCATTCATATGTTAGAAAACCAAATGAGCCAGAGGCTATCCACCTAGGTTCAAATAATTGGATGTCAAAAAACTTTAAAAAAGCAGCAACATCATTCTTTTCCGATTGTGCAGAACTGGTAGAAAAAATAAAAAACAGAGAGCTAAAAAAGAAAAATCTAGTAGAAATCATAATGTATTACAATGAAGATTGTGAATAACAGAAAATATAAAAAACTGTACACAACATTGGCTATAATTCAGCTTTCCATTCAAGCAAATCAAAAACCCTAAATTTAAAGAACGGCTGGACAATTTGGATATCCACAACCCGAAGACGATTTTGGATATATGGAATTGACTTATGAACCAAATATTGGTTGTCCGACTTGCCACATTGGAATAAAACAAAATAATCCATTTCGTTTCAGAAGTGAGCCTAAAGCTAAAAACAGTCAGTTTCTCGGACTGAATTGGGTATTTGACCAAATTTTTGTGCGTGAACCTGTAAAAACGGAATTTGAAAAAATGGAATAACTGGAATTAGTTTTTCGCGACCAATATTTCACAAATCAGAAAAAGAGCTTGAATCGATTTATCAGCTTCACGTTGAAACCATTTTACCCAAAGCTTTGATTTCGGAAAATTTAACAACCGAAAAGTGTGAGTATCCAACGGACAAAAAAACACTAAAGTTTCTAAAAGCAAATGGAAGTAAATTAGTAAAAGGACCATTTTGTGGAGAGTTGAAATTTAACTTTCCACAAGGACAAAAAATGACCTTTGACATTGAGGTTTTCGAGAATTTACCTGATGTTGTTCGGACTAATGAGTGGTTTGGGAGCGGAGGAAGTGCAAACCGTCCAATTTTGATTTCAGAAAAAGTTAAGAACCTGATTAAATTGAATAATTGGCGAGGAGCATTTCTTGACCAAATCGAACTTAAAAATAAAAAAGCACGTATTGCCAACAATGGCTATAATTCTCAGTAAACTCTCAAACCACACTATTTTTTTCTATTTTTAAATGGTTCCCCTCCACCGCAAAGGCCTTTGCGCACCAAACCGAACCACCATGAAAAAATGTCTTCTAATTGTATTGATGCTTACCATTGCCGTTGGCGGCTACAGTCAACAAAGTATATCCATTGAGAAAACAGACTGTTTTCTGGATGACTGCGCTCAGTTTAAAGACTACCCCAACGTTGACTTTGGGTACCTCAATGTGCCGGAGGACTATGAAAATCCTGCAGGTAGTTGGATAAAGGTGGCCTTTACCCTTGTAAAAAGTACGGTGGATAGTCCTGAACCCGACCCCATACTCGTATTTGGGGGAGGTTGGGGACAACCTGAACTCGATTTGACCCTATGGCAATCAAATAGCATTCCCGTAAAGAATAGGGATATCATCTTATATGATTACCGGGGATCAGGCTACTCGGAACCTAACTTATGCTTAGATCTAGGGCAAAAACACCTGGACCTAATAAAGCAGGACTTAGACTTTGATTCATTTAATGAGCAACTTAACCAGCAATTCTATAGCTGTTTTGAACAACTTAAGCAGCATGGTATTGATTATCGCCAGTATGGCACGGCAGTCAAAACCATAGATGCCCTTAAGCTCATTGAACAACTAGGGTATAAAACGGTCAACTTATTTGGTGCCTCAAACGGAACCATGGGAATTCAGGGTTTTATTAGGGCCGCAGAAGGGTCAACCGTGGAAATACGATCTATTTACAGTGATTCCAATGTGCCCATGCGGGACTTTCAACAAGGGGATTTGAGCGTCCTTTATAAAGATGTATTGGAAAAAATATTGGACGAATGTGCTCAAGACCCAAGCTGTAATGAGGCCTATCCCAATCTTAAGGAGCGTTTTCATGCCTTTTTAATCGCTTCCATGAGCAAACCTTTGGTCTATAGTGGTGAAACAGAAATCGTATTCAATACTTATTTGGTAAATTCTGTGATTCACCAATTGCTTTATAATCAAACTTTACATAAGGATATCCCATTAATATTGGAGGCATTTATTGCCAATGATTTGGACTTTTTAAGCACCGGTATCTATACCGCACTGGAGGAAATACTTTTGAAATCGAACGGTACTTCGGTTATTAACTATACCTACGACTGGAAAGCCAGGCAAGCGCAGGTCGCCGCGGAATATGAGAAAACCAAAAAGAACATCCCAGAATATATGTGGGCAGATTTTTGGTTAGATTTTTACGCCACGGATACTACGATTACTTATAACGCTATGGACACCATACCCGTGACCAGTGATGCCCCAGCAATGATTGTTGCCGGAACCTTTGATCCCATTACCGCTCCCGAGTATAGTAGAACGATGAAAGACAGGTACCCTAACAGTTACTATTTTGAATACCCTAAGGTTGGTCACGGAGTCTTTGCTACACCATGCGGCAATGAGATGCTCAAAGCATTTCTAGAGCAACCGGATGTACAACCCAATAGCGAATGTATACAACCGCTGGCGAATACGCCGATCCCTTTTACCACTTCGCTCTATGCCAATACAAAAATCAGTTCCCTAATCAAGAAAGTAGCGATAGATCAGAATATTTTATGGATAGTGCTCCTTGCCGTCCCTTTGCTATTGGGATTGATTTACCTAATACGTGCTTTGATTAGGGGCATCCGCAAAAAAACGGTAGATAAGTTGAAGACACTTTTGTTCTTGTCGGTCTTAGCCTTCTTAATTGGATTAGGGTACCATATGTTCGCTACCCTAAGCCTAGGAGGGCTTACGCTCTTTTTTGGCCTTGTGGCTAGCGCGTCATGGCTACCTTGGTTTTGTTTGGTCCTGTTGATTTTAGGTTTGGTACAGTTGTTCCGAATGGTCAAAGAATCGGAATATAGCTTCTGGAATCTTGGTGCCTTAGTTTCAATTGTTTTAGTGCTCATCACCGCTTTTACCTATGGCATTCATATATTTTAAAAAAAAGCTGTTTTCACTACTTGTGATTGTTACATTGATTTCCTGTAAACATCAAATGAATGAAATCGAGTGGGTCGCTGTAGATGGGGGCACATTCGAACAAGGCAAAAATCAATTTATAGTGAGTCCGAAAGGTGATACCATAACTGGTTTTACCTCTCCAAATCGAACCATTGAACTCAGTGATTTTTATATCAGTAAATATGAAGTCACCGTTGCGCAATTCAGAACGTTCTGCGAGGCAACCGGACGAGAAATGCCCAAACTGCCCATAACAAATGCTTACGGAGAAAAGGCCAATTATGTTTGGGAAGATGAGAACCCAATATTGGTCAATTGGATTGAAGCCAATGCATACGCGCAATGGATTGGCGCGAGGTTACCTACCGAAGCGGAATGGGAATATGCAGCAAAAGGTGGACAGAAAAGTCAAGGTTTTCAATATAGTGGAAGTAACAATGCCCTTGAAATCGGATGGGTAGGAGAAAATTCAGATAGTACCTTTCATAAGGTTGGGTTGTTAAAACCTAATGAACTGGGCATTTATGATATGACAGGAAATGTGAGCGAATGGGTTTCCGATTGGTACAACCCTGAAAAAGACACTTTAGTCAGCCTTAGAGATCCTCAAGGGCCTCCTGACGGTGAGGACAAAATATCTAAGGGAGTGAGTTGGTTTTACAATGCGAACGACGAAAACGGAAAGCCCTTAAAATATGGCATACATATGCCCGAGGTACGGCATCAATCGCCAAAAGAAACACGTAGTGATGGCTTCGGGTTTAGAGTAGCAAAAGATAATTGAACTATCTATCTACTGAACTCTGTAAAACCTTACTATCTTATTGGAATCAAACATAAAAAATGCTAACACTATTTTCACAAGCCTCCTTAATCATCCTAATCTTAGTAACACTGCTTTGGCTCTGGAGTGTGTTCATACAAAATGTCAGCATCGTCGATATATTTTGGGGCCTTGGCTTTGTGGTGGTCAATACTTACTACGTATTCATGTCAGGAGAGCTGAACACCCGAAAACTAATGGTTTTAATCTTGGTGGGCATTTGGGGCCTAAGACTCGCCATATATCTTGCTTGGAGAAATATTGGAAAGGGCGAGGATTTTAGATATCAAGAATTCCGCAGAAAATATGGCCCAAAACGCTATTGGTGGTTCAGTTTTTTCCAAACGTTTTTGCTGCAGGGTATTCTGATAATGATTATTTCCCTGCCTCTTTTAGGAATCCATGCAAGTGCTGACGATGGCACATTGAATATAATCGACTATCTCGGTATTTTGGTTTGGGCCATCGGCTTTACTTTTGAGGCAGGTGGCGATTTTCAATTGGCACGTTTTAAGGGTGACGAAAAAAACAAAGGAAAGGTACTGAACACCGGGTTTTGGAAATACACCAGGCACCCAAATTATTTTGGAGATTCTGCAGTATGGTGGGCCTATGCCATTTTTAGCATTGCTGCTGGCAGTTATTGGCAAATTATTGGTGCAATCATTATGACCCTTTTGATTATTAAGGTATCTGGGGTAAGCTTACTTGAAAAGACCTTAAAAGAGACTAAACCGCAATACCGCGACTATATCCAAAAAACAAATTCCTTTCTTCCCTGGTTCCCTAAAAAGTGATTGACAATGGAATTTATAACTAAAAATATATGGTTCATTCTTTTTGTGGGTTGGGGATTACCCTTAAGTTTTTATCGTAGTAAATTCCGCAAGATTGTCTATCAGACCGATAGTTGGACCATTAATATTAAACCCCTTTTTTGGAAAGAACTCAAAGGCCTTTTTGGAAATATCTATCCTGAAAACCTTGAGTACAAAAAGTTCAGAAACTTCTATCGTTTCTATCTGGGCATTTACCTTTTGTTGTTTATAGGGTATTTGATTTTTGACACTAATGTATGAATGTAATTAAGGCATAATAATGACTTCAATTAATGCCTATTTGGACTTATCCCCTAGAATTTATGATAAATGAACCTGTTATAAAGAAATCAACTGATTAGAACACAAAGACCAATGAACTTAAGAAAGACAAACCTATTTTTTGGATTGCTACTATTTCTTGTATTTCTAGCCACGGGCTATTACATGATGCAATATTTTAAACCTGAGCATCTTGATAATCATGTAATGAGAATGCAGATACGGGCAAATCACATTTACATACTGTTTATTGCATTGCTAAATGTTATCGCGTTCAAATCCGAATCAAAAATAAAGCATACAATGTCAAAGTATCTCGATAGTATATTTAGAATGTTACTACTGCTCGCCGGAATAATTTCGGTGGTTGCCTTTCTGAAGGAGCATACTGGTAATTTGGGAGTGAGAAGTTGGACACTTTCTACTGTAATCCTTTCGGTTACCGCTGTGGGATTCCTATTGACAAATGAATTGCTTGCTGTCGCTTTAAAAAAGAAAATAGATGACGGTGTATCTAAATGATAGCCTAAACCTATTCATTTCTTCCTAACTTCAATTCATCAAAAAATTCGACAGTAATCAGGTAGACTAATGAGACGAAGTATTTCATATTATATCACCTTGATGTTCATTAAATTAAAGGGGATTAAAAGAAATTTTAGTGAAGACCCAATAAATTTCAAAAAAATCAGAAGGGAAGATATTCATCGACCCGGTGGACCATTTTTCAAAAAGTATCTTTTGCGAACCTTTGAAATTTCAAACTCCTTGATTTCAGAAATAGCATTCAATAAAGATGCTGACAACTTACTGATTTTTATACATGGAGGGGCATTCATTTCGGGGCCCGCCCAACATCATTGGGATTCCGTCAAGGAAATCGCGAAAAACTCGAACCATAAAATTTGGATGTGCGATTACCCAAAAGCTCCTGAAAATCAAATCGACCATATTTCAGAGAATATAGATGCCATATACGCAGCAGCACTTAAGAGCCATCAAGCCAATCAAATTGCGATCATCGGAGATTCTGTTGGTGGAACTTTGGCGACTGCACTTATTCAGCGATTGATTTTGAAAAATGTAGAACTACCTCATAAATTAATCCTTATCACTCCTGTGATGGATTCAAGTATGACCAATCCAAAAATCGAAACCTTAGAGGAGGTAGACCCAATGCTTTCGAAGAAGGGGGTTTTAAGCGCTAAAAGAATGTGTGCGGGCAACAAAGACTTGAATGACCCAATGCTCTCCCCGCTTTTTGGGAATTTTAAAGGATTTCCAACCACGGTTTTATTTCTTGCCCAAAATGACATCATGTACCCTGATGGAAAATTGGCCGAAATAGAAATGAAGAAAAACAAGGTAGATATTGAGGTAATAGATGGGAAATATATGCCTCATATATGGCCCCTTTTACCTGTTATGAAAGAAGCAAATATCGCCTTAAAGGAAGTAATCAAAACGTTGAATTCCTAACAGGACAAAGCGATATATAATACAACTACTGATTGACAAAGTCGACTTCAATGATTATGAAAATAGAGCAACTCTTAACCAGTCTAACAGAATTAGAAAAGTTGAAAACGGTTGAACGCGGACTGAATGTGGGCAATAGAAAAGAAAGTAGTGCTGAACATTCTTGGAGTTGTCTGTTAATATCTGATTTGCTAATTGACTACGTAAATGAACCACTTGATAGGCTCAAAGTTTTTGAATACCTCATATATCACGATGTGGTAGAAGTTTATGCCGGTGATGCGAAATTCAATAATCCGGAAGAAATGAAACTAAAACAGGAAAGAGAAGAACAAGCTCTGCAAAAAATTTCCTCGTTTTTACCAAACTCCGAAAGGTTCGAAAGAATAATGGACGAATATGAACACCGAAAAACGCGAGAATCAGAATTCGCCAAAGCAATTGATTGCATCGACTCGTGTGTTCGTAACTTGAATGATGAAAATGCGACGAATAAAGATGGATTTACTGAAGACTTAATTCGAAGTAAGTATGAACCACACGTTTCTAAGTTTACAATTACTCTAGAACTGTTTGAGATAATTATGGACAAGTTGGTCAAATTAGAAAAAGTATAATTACCATTAACAATGGCCTAAAATGCATCTCGAAACTATTCTTAATTTCAATTGTATTAATCATTTATTTCAGTTTTTATGAAACGCTTTTTTTTTGTTGCATTAGGGATTGTTCTAAATTTTATTTCTTGTGGAACCCAAAGCGATTCATCAAAAACCCTTGAGGAGTATTACGCCTTAGGTTTTCCGAAAATCGATTCCAAATGGTCTGAACAAGATTTAGAAAAGGCTGTAAAGTCAATTGAAGACCTGAGAAAAAGAGAAGAGTTTAGCCTCCCAAAATTAAACAGCGAAAAGTCATCAAGCTATTTTATAAAAGTAATTGAAGAATTACCAAAAGTAGATGTAAGCGATTCGCTTAATCCGAATTTTCAGTTCAGTAGATTTGGACGATTCGAAAAGTTACTTCAACGCTTGGCTTTTTCATACGGACCTGAGGAGCGATTTCAAGTCTTCTACAGTAAAGAGGGCATTGAACTCAACAAACTCGCCCTAATCGAGGTCACCAAAGTGGGTAAGCTTTATCAAACCGTTTTAAATAAAATGTCAGAGCGAATGAAAATTTCGAACAAAAGCAACAATGATGTGTTTGAGGGGGGCTTGGTCAAAGTTTATGAAGCATCCATTGAAACTCACCTACCCTATCATAAATACCATCCTGACCACAAAATAGAGCTTGCCAATGTCATAGCGACGAATATCACAGAAGTCTGGCATCTATTCAAAGAAAGTTCAAAAGAAAAATTCACAGAACAAATAACTCGTATTTCAAAAAACAATGAGATTGCCGAAGTGCGAAAAATCTATATGGAACTCTTAAAAGAATTAGAGTATTCAAATCTATAGCCATTGCCCTATATTAAGATTAAGTACCAATTAAGCAAAGATGATTTTCTTGAACATCTAAGCCAATTTGGAGCGGAATATATCAATGAATAGAATTGGAAATGGTAATATAAATGCTAAAAAAGTAGACCTCAATGAGCAATTCAAGGCCCATACATCCTGATTTTGAAATCTTGTTGCATCTCAAAGATCAGAAAATCGTCAACCTCTTTAACGACCTTCGTGATTTCATTTTGAACACATTTCCTGAAAGCAATGAGCTCTTATACCATACACATGCCCTGACAGCTGTGTTTTCGATTTCAGAGAAACTAGGCGATGCCTTCTGTCATATTCCAATATATTCCGAACACTTGAACTTGGGGTTCAATAGGGGGACCTTATTACAAGACCCGAATAATTTGGTTAAGGGGACAGGCAAACTAATTCGCCACCTAGAAGTAAACAAACCCAGTGACTATAGAAATCCAGAGGTAGAAGCCCTTATCAAGAATGCTATCGATTTTGCAATAAACGATATGGACAAACCCACCGCTTCAAAAGGGAAAACCTTGTCTAAAATCAAGAAGAAATAGGGCATTAGGGCTGAGGTGAATAGTATTGGTGAAACCAATAATTCAGATAAATATCAATATTTGGTCGAATTTGCCCTGTCGGTAATTGACACCTGTCACAATTAAAATTCGAGAAGCGGCTACCTGAACAAATAACTTTATTGGGAGTTGTAAAAATGATGAAATCAAAAAACGAAGAATGACAAAGAGTTTTCTGGTTAACTTTACTTTTAACCGGGCCTGCCCATATAAAATTCCGAGATGTTATTCCTAAAGAGAGGTATCTCCATCTAAACCAATGCTACAAAGAACTCTAGAAAATATTGTTCCTTTTGATTCGCAATCATTGAATGTTTTAATGAGTCTATTTACCCAAAAACGCGTTAATAAGGGGATGATATTTGCCAAAAAGGGGGAATTCTCCAGAAATATAGCCTTTGTCCAATCGGGGGTATTACGAGCTTACTATGCTAACGACAAAGGAGAAGAATACAATAAAACATTCTTTACCGCAGGCAGTTTTGTCGGAGCATATTCTTCTCTAGTTACTGGGGGAAAAAATTTAATTGATATAGATTGTCTTACAGACAGTGTTTTGTTAGTTGCAGAATACCAGAAAATAACTTCGCTCTTCAATACTTTTCCCCAGGTTGAGCGTCTAGCTCGCATATTAGCTGAGCAATTTTTTGTAAAAAAAGAAAAACGCGAAATTGAATTTGTGACTTTAGAGGCAAAAGAGCGTTATCTAATATTTCAAAACGAACATCCTACCTTGGAACAACTCGTTCCACAATACCATATCGCTTCGTATTTAGGTATTAGTCCAACACAATTAAGTAGAATAAGAAGATTGAAATAGTAATTCATTTCCACCTACTATTTCTTTACATATGTAAATGGATTCCTTTTAAAAAGGATTGAGTTTTGTTGCTGATTCCTATAAATTTTTGAATTATGCGATTGGAACAAAATAAAATTCTAATTACGGGAGCAACTTCTGGTATCGGAGAGGCTTTGCTAAATAAATTACTAAGCCTTGATAATCATATTGTTGCTGTTGGAAGAAATGATAAGAAACTTAAATCATTAGAATTAAAGAATAAGCGCATTATTCCCTTTAGATGTGACATTTCAAAAGCGGAAGACTTGGATAATTTGGTTCTATTCATCGAACAAAACCACCCAGAAACCAATATTCTAATAAACAATGCAGGCATTCAGTATAACTATGATTTTAATGAAGAAATGCATCTACGATATAAAATCGAACAAGAAATAACAGTAAATTTTTTAGCACCGCTCAAACTTACGGCATTGCTGTTGCCAACACTAAATTCAAATACAAACTCGGCTATTATAAATGTTTCATCAGGTTTGGGACTCGTTCCAAAAAAACAAGCACCGGTATATTGCGGTACCAAGGCGGGCATCCATATTTTTTCCAAGGCCCTACGTTATCAAATTAAGGATACAAAGGTGTTTGAAATCATTCCTCCATTAGTGGAAACTCCGATGACAAAAGGTCGGGGTAAAGGGAAGATTTCTGCTGAAAAATTGGTGGATGAATTTATCAGGGCCTTTCAAAAAAACCACTATGAAGTGAACATAGGTAAGGTCAAACTTCTAAAAGTAATCAATCGCATTTCACCAAAACTTGCAGAATCCATCATGAAAAATGGGGGACAGAAATGAAATCTTTGCTAAAAATTATGGTGGTTCTAGCAGTCTTCTTTGCTTTAACTTTTGTGTTGATAAACACTATGGGAGTTTTTAGTGTAAATGATATACAATTTTGGCTTGGTAAGGCCAAACTGATCGACCCTATCTACGTTTTTTTAATTATAGTGACTATTCTGGCAGTAGACATATTTATTGCCGTTCCGACCCTAACCACCTGCATCCTCTCTGGATATTTCTTGGGATTTGCTTTAGGCGGTTTGTGTTCATGTTTAGGGGTACTTTTTGCTGGTGCTATTGGCTATTGGCTAAGTCGTCGTTATGGTGAACGACTTTTAAAATTCATCATTCCTCAAGAAGAAAAGCGGAGAGAAGCCAAATCGTCCTTTGAAAAGTATGGTTTTGTAATGATCGTATTGAGTCGAAGTTCCCCGATTTTATCTGAAGTTTGTGCTTGCATGGCGGGTATCACGAACATGAAGTTTGGCAAATTCTTTTTGGCCTGGTGCGCAAACAGCATTCCATATGCCCTAATAGCATCATACTCTGGCTCTATTAGTAGTTTGAGCAATCCGAAACCAGCTATTTATATGATGATAGCTATGTATCTAATTCTCGGTACTACTTGGTTTTTATTTAAGAAATATAATAGGACCTTTCTGCTCTAAAACTATTTTGAAATAACCAACGGGGTATTGGAGTAGCACTTATACCTAAGTCCGCCTTACTTGTCAAAAGTGAATAATTTGCTAACTTCAAATAAAAAAAGCTAATTACGGGTTATTTTTTTGTGGTCGATAATTGCTTCTAGTACTATTAATTACTTAAAACCTGGCTTATAGAAACATCAAAAAAGGCAAAACAGTATTTACAAATATGCCCGATAACCTGAACAAAATCCATTGGCAACTAGAAAACACCTATGCCAATCTACCAGAACTCTTTTACAGTTTTCAACAGCCGATACCGGTTAAAAAGCCTGAATTGGTATTTTTTAATGAAGACTTAGCCCAACAATTGGGCCTTGGGTCAAATCAAGATGTGGAAAATTTAATGGGGTTTTTCTCGGGGAATGAATTACCCGATGGAACCAAACCTTTGGCCCAAGCCTATGCTGGGCATCAATTTGGTCATTTCAACCTTTTGGGAGATGGCCGCGCCGTTCTTTTGGGTGAACAGCTCATCCCCTCAGGCAATAGGTTTGATATACAATTAAAGGGGTCTGGGCAAACCCCTTATTCGCGTCGTGGTGATGGTCGGGCTACACTATATTCTATGTTACGCGAATACCTCATCAGCGAGGCCATGTATTTTTTGGGCATTCCATCAACCAGAAGTCTAGCCGTCGTTAAAACGGGTGAAGAGGTAGTACGCGAAACCTTGAACGAAGGTGCTGTATTGACTCGTATAGCGAGTAGTCATATTCGTGTAGGCACTTTTGAGTATGCCCTAAACTATGGTACTAAAGAAGACCTACTAGCGCTTACTAATTATACGATAGAAAGGCATTATCCCAACATCAAGGATTCAGAAAATCCGGCTCTTGAGCTTGTAAAAGTGGTTCTTGACAAACAAATAGATTTAATCGTGCATTGGATGCGGGTCGGCTTTATTCATGGGGTCATGAACACCGATAATATGAGCATCGCTGGTGAAACGATTGACTATGGACCTTGTGCTTTTATAAATACCTACGACCCGAAAACGGTATTTAGCTCAATCGACCATTATGGCCGTTATGCCTTTGGTAACCAACCGCATATTGCACAGTGGAACCTAGCTGTTTTTGCCAGCGCCCTTCTTCCCTTAATTTCAGAGGATGAAAAAGAAGCGGTTGCCCTGGCACAAGAGGTCATAAACGGGTTTTCTGAAAAGTATTATCATAAATGGTATACTATGATGTTTGGTAAGTTGGGCATCGCAAACCCGAATAAGGAAGATCGGGCAATAGTGGATGCGCTCCTTACACTCCTGGAAAAATACAAAGTCGACTATACCGAAGTATTTCTGGAGCTAGAACAAGAAAGAAAACCAGAAAACTCCTTTTTTCAACAAGAGGATTACGCGACTTGGGAAGAAAAATGGATAAAGGCCCTAAGAGGAAATGGACGGGATTTGACATTAATGCAAAGCCATAACCCAAGGGTTATTCCGCGAAACCATTGGGTAGAAGAGGTACTCGAAAAAGCGGTTCAGGGTAATATGCAACCTTTCAACGAGTTGTTGCAAACACTGAAGGAACCTTACGCTGACCAAGCAAACCCTCCCCTATTTGAAGATTTACCCGAAGGCTATGATGCACAGTATCAGACTTTTTGTGGAACCTAAGTAGATTGGTCCACCCTAAACATTTATAAAAGTATTGGGAATTCTTTCTGAAACTGTTTACAGCTTAATCAATATTTTTAGCAAAAAAATTGAGTTATCCCATTTAAGAAAAAGAAATTGACATGAGATTATCATTGGTTCTATTATTAAGTCTGACCTATTTTACCGTTGCTTGCCAATCAAAATCAGCTTCAAAGGTTGCAGACAATAATTATCCTATTCAAAAGACTGACGAAGAGTGGAAAAAAATACTCTCTGACGAACAGTTTTATATACTGCGCCAACAGGGCACAGAATATGCCTTTTCTGGGGAGTATTGGGACAATAAGAAAAAAGGAATTTACTATTCCGCCGCGACCGGTCAGCCATTGTTCAGTTCTGAGCATAAATTCAAATCAGGTACCGGTTGGCCCAGTTTTTACAAGCCTATTGCTGATAATGCTGTCAAAGAAGTCATCGATAACAGTCATGGAATGGTTCGAACTGAAGTCGTCGATAGTGGCAGCGGTTCACACTTAGGTCATGTTTTCAGTGATGGGCCCCAACCTACGGGACTTCGATATTGCATGAATTCAGCTTCGTTGCTTTTTGTAGCCGAAGGCGAAGAATTGCCCGCAATTGTAAAAGACTGGCAGGACAAATACGGTAAATAAAAATTTCCAAGAAGAACCCTTTTGAATTTAAGCTGGTGACAGTGGCCTACACCAAAATGGTAGTGCCCTTGGCCGTTTTTTCATTGGCTTCATCAAAATAGAAATCAATTCGACCCAAGTTTATTCCGTAGGCTCCTACTTGATTGACCAGCATATTTTGACCATCTGCATTTCTTATCACTGTTGGTTTTGGTAAAAAGGTATGTGTATGCCCCCCAATTATCAGGTCAATATGTTTGGTAGCCTTGGCCAATGATAAGTCCGAAATTTTCTTTCGTTCTTCTCTGTAATTGTAACCCAAGTGAGATAGACAAATAATTAAATCACAACGCTCTTCCGTTTTCAACGTATTGGTAATATCTTGGGTTATCTCCAAAGGATCTAGATACTTAGTTTCTTTGTACATGGTCTTGTTTACCAAACCATCTAGCTCAATACCCAGACCAAATATTCCAATGCGAATGCCGGCCTTTACCAAGACCCTGTATGGTTTTACATGAGTATCCAAGACCGTATTCGAAAAGTCGTAATTGGCAGAAACAAAATCAAATTTGGCATTGGGTAATTGCTTGTAAAGGCCGTCGATGGAATTATCAAAGTCATGGTTGCCAATGGTCGCCACATCATATTGCAGCATACTCATCAATTTGAACTCCAAGGCACCACCAAAATAATTGAAATAAGGGGTTCCCTGAAAAATGTCACCAGCATCCAATAATAAGGTGTTTGGGTTTTCACGACGTATTTGCTCAATTAGTGTTGCCCTTTTTGCGACTCCACCCATATTGGCATTACGATTGTGGGTAGGCTTAAAAGGCTCTATATGACTATGGGTATCATTGGTATGTAAGACGGTGATATGGCGCTTACGATTGCTCTTGAAAGAAGGCAGTAAAGCACCACCGCAAACGGTCAGTGCAGAGACCGCCCCCATTTGTTTTAAAAACTCCCTTTTGTTCATAGGTCCTTTATTACTCGATTATCTATAATTGCCCGTAACGTATCCGTTTTTTTGAAATAGTCAATAATGGCATCGCGAACTTTATAGTTCAATACCGTTAACTTTTCAGGCTCGGCCAGAAAATGCATTCTATCTCCCCCATTCTGCAAAAAGTCATTTGTCAGTACTATATAAGACTTTGAAGGGTCAAAAGGTTGTCCATTGATTTTAAGTGAGTAACCAGTATCGTTTAGAATAAGCTCGATATTACTGGATAAAGGGTGTGCCCTTTGATTTCTTATGAAATATTCCATCATTTCGTTCACCTTATCACCAGTTATTTGCACCACTACCAAATCGTTTTCAAAGGGCATGAGTTGAAAGGCACTTTCAGTAGTCACAAGTCCCTCGGGTATTGACGCACGTAAACCCCCATGGTTGAACAAAACAAAGTCTATCTTGTCATTGGTTCTTTCTTGATAAACCGGATTGGCCATATCAAAAGAGAGGTCAGCGACCAGGTTACCCAAGGTACTTTGAAGCTCACCGTCATTTTTTGTAAAATCAATTGGTGCATAGCTTAATATTTCTTGCATCTTGGTGACGAGTGCATCTTTGTAAGGACTGATAATGCTATCGATTACTTTAGACCCAGTAACGGAACTGTCTACAGCAATGGTCTTTGCTGTTATTTTGGTAAGTCGGGTGTCGGTCTGCCGTTTGCAAGAAAAGAACAACAATAAA
>CAYNUM010000006.1:11571-15240 GCA_964400025.1 uncultured Croceivirga sp. | reverse complement strand
CCATTGGATTCAAAGGAGTCTTTCAAGATATTGATGAGGTAAAAAGAGAACGCCTGCGCAATGAAGTAATGGACAATAGAATGCGCATGGCCGTTGAAAGCGCGCAAATTGGGATTTGGGACTGGGATGTTGTAAAAAATAACCTTGTATGGGACAATAATATGTTCGCACTTTTTGAAATTGACCCCAACAAGTTTCAGCATGCCTACGAGGCTTGGGAGTCTTCTTTGCACCCCGATGATAAAGAAAAAGCTGCCTATGAGGTTGAGTTGGCCCTAGAAGGAAAAAAAGATTTTGACACTGAATTTCGAATCGTTAAAGAAAACGGTTCCGTAGCCCACATTCAGGGTCGTGCTCAAGTCCTAAGAGATGAAAAAGGCACACCATTGCGAATGGTGGGCATCAATTCTGATATTACTAGGATGCGAAGAAAGGATGAACGTCTTAGAAATTTATTGGAACTTACGGAAAAACAGAATCAAAAGCTCCTAAACTTCGCCCACATCGTAAGTCATAATTTGCGATCCAATTCCACCAATATATCTATGCTTTCGGGCATGTTGCTATCTAAAAACGCAGGTGGCAGGACCGAAGAGTTTATGGAAATGATTCAGAAATCTTCTGAGAAACTGGAGGATACCCTTAATCAGCTGAATGAAATCGTGAAGATTCAGGCAACGGACAAAAACGACTTTAAAGAGTTGAGGGTTAGACCAATATTAGAAGATGTCTGTGAGAGCATCAATGCCATCATTCTAGAATCTGAGGCCCAAATCTCCATTAATATAGACGATAATTTAAAGGTGCACGGCATTAAAGCGTATTTGACCAGTATTTTTCTTAATCTGATAACAAATAGCATTAAGTACCGGAACCCCCGTACTGCACTTCAAATTGAAATAGAAGCCAATTGTTTGGAAAATCAAACCATTTTAACTTTTAAGGATAATGGCCTGGGCATGGATTTAAAGAAACATGGCAAGAGTCTTTTTGGCATGTACAAAACATTCCATGGGCATAAAGACTCCAAGGGTATAGGCCTTTTTATTTCTAAAAACCAAATGGAGGCAATGAATGGAAAAATTGAAGTACGAAGTGAAGTATCGAAAGGCAGTTCGTTCTTGCTATACTTTAAAAACTAATAAGATTTTAAATGGGGGCAATCAAACTCTTTTTAGTTGATGATGATGAGATCTTTCGCTTGGCGGCCGAAGTGTTGATTGAGACAAATGGTTTGGCCAATGAAGTGGTGCAATTAGAGAATGGGTTGGTGGCCTACGATGCTTTAATGGACCTCGAAAATGAACCAAACGAGTTGCCGGCTATAATGTTTCTTGACATTAATATGCCCGTAATGAACGGATGGGAGCTTTTGGAAGAAATGAAAAACGGGCCGCAAGTAATTAGAGATAAGGTTCGAATATATATTTTGACCTCTTCAATTGACCCTAACGACCTTGTTCTTTCTAAAACTTATGACTTTATCAATGGGTATATTACAAAGCCACTAACCGTAGCAGATTTAGAGAAAATCAAATCGGAACTTGCTTAGAGACCTATCGCAGTAGAATTGCTACTGCTCCAATTGCGGTTACGACCAAGATGAATCTTCGATATTGTTTTTCGTTAATGATTTTTACCAAATAAACGCCCAATACCATTCCCAAGAAAATAGCGGGTAGTAGTTTTAAATCTATCAACAACGACTCCTTTGTAATGGTCTTCCAAATAAAGATATGAAAGGGTAGTTTAAAGGCATTGGTAATGAGAAAAAGCCAAGCCGCGGTACCCACAAATTCGTTTTTGGGCAAGCGCATCGCCAAAAAGAAGATATTGGTAAATGCCCCTGCCAAATTTCCAATCATGGTACAAATACCTGCCAAAATTCCAACCCCACCAGCAAAACTCCAATGCTGCGGTACTGATTTCGATTTTCGCCTATCCCAATAAATCAAAATACCGAGACTAATGAAAATGACAATGACCACCCCTATTTTGAACTGCTTTTCAGGAAGATCTTGACCAATGAATGCGCCGATAAGAATCCCCAAAATCATCCAAGGAAGAAATCGTACAATGTAGCTCCATTGCGTGTGTCTATTGTAATAAATAACTGCAAAAACATCTCCCACCAAAAGAAGCGGCATCAAAATTCCGGTAGATTGCCGAGCGCCAAATGCCAAGGCCAATAGGGTAACATTGAATATGGACAGTCCTTTAAGTCCTGATTTTGAAACGCCAAGAAGGAAGATGGCGGTATAAGCCAAAGTCCAACCAAATGCGGAAATATGGTCCATATTTCAAAGCTAATCATCAAAGTAATCTTTCAACAAAAGTTCGATGTAAATAGTATCTTTAGTTTTCAACCAAAACTAAATTATGAATATCCAAACCCTCGATTACATTATCATCTTTTCGTTTTTTGTTATTGTATTGGGCATCGGTATTTATGTTTCAAAAAAGTCAGGAAAAAGCTCTTCTGAGTATTTTTTGTCAGGCCGCACCATACCCTGGTGGCTTCTGGGCCTTTCTATGGTGGCCACAACTTTTTCCACAGACACACCGAATTTAGTTACAGACTTGGTACGTTCAAATGGTGTTTCCGCGAACTGGGGCTGGTGGTGCTTTTTGTTGACAGGGATGCTTACCGTTTTTGTTTATGCGAAGCTTTGGAGAAAATCAAACGTCAAGACCGACTTAGAGTTCTATGAACTTCGTTATGGTGGAAAACCAGCCAGTTTTTTACGAAAGTTTAGGGCCGTTTATCTAGGGGTGCTTTTTAATGTCATAACCATGTCGGCAGTTACCTTGGCGGCGATTAAAATTGGAGGGGTGATGTTGGGATTGGAACCGTGGGTAACGGTTATTGCAGCCGGATTGATTACAGTGGTCTTTAGTGCCTTAGGGGGTTTTAAAGGCGTGGTCTACAGTGACTTTTTGCTGTTTTTTGTTGCGATGGCCGGCGCCATAGGCGCTGCCTTTTACTTGGTCAATCTACCTGAAGTTGGTGGTATTGATGCCATTATGAATGATGCCAACGTTAAGGATAAACTTAGCATACTTCCTGATTTTAGTGATAAAAAGGCGTTGATTACAATGCTCATCATTCCATTGGCCGTGCAGTGGTGGAGCTCATGGTACCCAGGTGGGGAACCTGGTGGTGGCGGCTATATTGCGCAACGAATGTTAGCTGCAAAAAATGAAAATCACGCAATTGGTGCGACCTTCTTTTTCAATATTATGCATTATGCACTTCGCCCTTGGCCATGGATTTTGGTTGCTTTGGCTTCTTTGGTCGTCTATCCTGATGTGGCCAGTATTTCCGAAGCATTTCCTAACGTGCCAGCCGACAAGCTCGGTCATGATCTGGCCTATTCAGCTATGTTGACGAAGTTGCCAAGTGGTTTGTTGGGTATAGTTTTGGCCTCATTGGTCGCCGCTTACATGAGTACGATTTCCACACAACTGAATTGGGGTTCATCATATTTGGTCTTTGATTTTTACAAACAACAGATCAATCCCGATGCCACTGAAAAGCAAATGGTTGCGGTAGGTCGTATATCAACTGTGGTTTTAATGGTTTTAAGTGCTTTTTTGGCCTTGGCCATGCAAAATGCCATGGGCATCTTCAATCTGCTTTTGTCGTTTGGTGCGGGTACAGGCTTGATT
>CAYNUM010000006.1:0-11547 GCA_964400025.1 uncultured Croceivirga sp. | reverse complement strand
TACTTCGATGGTTCTGGTGGCGAATCAATGCGTGGAGTGAGATAACCGCAATGTTTTCTTCTGGCATACTGGCGATTCTTTTGGAAACTACCTCGCTTAGGCAATTTCTTTTTGCTCCGGAATCGGGATTATTGCCTGATTGGGCTGAACTACCCTTCATCATGGTTGTGACTTCAATTATTTGGTTGACCGCCACTTTTATGACCCAACCCGAATCCAAAGAGGTGCTTCAAGATTTTTACCGACGCATTCAACCTGGAGGCCCTGGATGGAAAAAAGTAGTTGACGAAGCAAAAGCTGATAATAATGATGTGACCAAAGGCGAAGGCAAATGGAGCGTTTCTTCGGGTATAACTGCAATGATACTGGGTGTAGCTCTTATTTACACCGTTATGTTTGCAACCGGACATTGGATTTACGGAAAAACAACAAGCGCTCTTGTGTTGACGGGTGTCGCTGCTCTTTCGGGCTTTTTGCTGATTCGGGTTTGGAATAAAATGAAAGACGATATTTTGTGATTATGAAGAAAAGGATTTTATCGGTTGATATTTTTAGGGGAATGACCATTGTCCTGATGATATTAGTAAACACCCCCGGTACATGGTCACATGTATATGCTCCATTATTACATGCCGAATGGCATGGATATACCCCGACCGACCTGGTGTTTCCGTTTTTCTTGTTCATCGTTGGTACTTCTATTGTATTTGCATATAACAACAAAAAACCCTCCCCGAACGTCTATAAAAAAATCACTATTAGAAGTTTAAAACTAATTGGTTTGGGTCTTTTCCTAGGGGCATTTACCATATCTTTTCCCTTTTTTAAGGATTTTGCCGACATACGCTTTCCTGGAGTATTGCAGCGTATTGGAGTGGTATTCTTCTTTGCGTCAATCTTATTCCTGAATTTGGATTGGAAAAAACTACTTGTAGTGGCAGGCACCTTATTGGTGGGCTATTGGCTACTGATGCGCTTTGTTCCTGTGGATGGAGTTGCCAGTACTTTTGAAAGGGCACCGAACAATCTGGCCAATTATTTGGATGTAAAGGTGTTTGGAACCCACAATTACAAGGCAGATTATGACCCTGAAGGATTGTTGAGTACAATACCCGCAATAGTGAGTGCCGTTTTAGGAATTTTCACTGGTTTGCTATTGGTTTCTAAACAAGCGAAAAAAGCAACCTTACTTTTTGGAATAGGTGGCTCGCTTTTAATTTTAGGGCATTTATGGGATTTGTTTTTTCCAATCAATAAGGCCCTTTGGACCAGTAGTTTTGTTTTGGTGACAGCAGGTTGGGCCAATATTGTTCTGGCCTTGATTTATTATTTGACCGATGTTCGTAAAATAAAGTTTGGAAGTGTTTTTAGATACGCGGGGGCGAATGCCATTGTAATCTATTTTCTGTCGAGCTTTATCTCTAAACTGTTCTATTTGATAAAAGTGGATGGCGAAACGTCAATTCATGGCTGGCTTTTTAAAACAGTCTATGCCCAAGATTTCTTTTCGACTCAAATGTCTTCGCTGTTGTATGGTTTGAGCGTCGTGACCTTTTATTGTTTTTTGGGGTACATCCTTTGGAAAAGAAAGATTTTTATTAAGGTCTGATGCGACTCTTAAAAGGTTTGACTGAAGATAATAGACGGAGTCTCTTTTTTGCCTTGTTTGTAATCATAATAACAGGATTAGTTTTATTCCAAAAACGCAGAGAAAATTCTTTGATTGAAAACGGAAAGCCAAGTGTTGGTCGAGTTTTGAAGTTGAAAAGTTGCGGCAAAAGGGGTAAATGCATAGAGTATGAGTTTTTTGTCAATGGGGTTAAGGTGATTGCCTCTGACCGTTTAGAAAGTAATTGGCGTGAATATCTAAAGGATAGAGAAACTATTTCAGGTAGATTCTACCCTATTCAATATGATAAAACCAATCCAGAAAACTCTGTAATTCTAGTTTATGAAAGGCCTTATTCCCTAGAACAATTATTAAAAAACGGAAAGCAAACTAGTGGGTTGGTTGACAAGGCGATGAAAGTATCCAAGGAATATGTTGATTTGCGAATATCCTTTCAATATAACAAAGGAGACTTCAATTTTAGAACAAGATTACATAAAGACAGCTTGCCATGTGGAAACGTTGATTCCTGCGCCGGTAAAAGAATTAACATTACGGTCAACACCTACTTTCCAGAGGCCAATGATTTATTTTTTAAAAGCCATGACCGCGAACACAAATTGAAGGACCTCGGTTTAAAATAAGTGGTATAATTAGTTTCTTAACTCCATCAATCGCGCCACATATTTGCCAATAACATCAAATTCAAGGTTTACCGTAGCACCAACCTCATAGGCGTGAAAGCGGGTATGCTCGTAGGTATAAGGTATAATGGCGACTGAAAACTCCCCATCTTTTGAATCTACCACGGTCAGGCTTACACCATCTACAGTTATTGAACCCTTTTCGATGGTCACATTGTTTTTTTCAATATCATATTGAAAGGTGAAAAACCAACTTCCATCTTTTTCTTCAATCTTTATGCAGCTGGCCGTCTGATCTACATGGCCCTGAACAATATGCCCGTCAAGTCGCGCACCCATCTTCATTGCGCGTTCTAGATTGACAACACCGCCGACTTCCAATGTGCCAATACTGGTTTTATCAAGGGTCTCTTGAATCGCCGTGACGGTATAAGTCGAGCCTTCAATGGCAACAACGGTCAAGCAGACTCCATTGTGGGCGACGCTCTGGTCGATTTTTAGCTCCTGGGTTATCGCTGACTGTATGCTGATATGAAGGTTTCCACCCTCTTTTTTCAATTCGGTTACTTCTCCTAATGTTTCAATAATTCCAGTAAACATCTAATTTTTATTTGCCTAGTTTTGTGTTGTAAAATTAGGGATTCACACATGGATTCTAAGAAAGAAAAGAATAAAATACGAGTAGGCATTTCGGTCGGCGATCTCAACGGCATAGGTTGTGAAGTCGCCCTAAAATGTTTTTTGGATTCCCGAATGCTCGACTTTTGCACTCCTGTTTTTTTTGCCTCGAACAAGGCGATTTCAGAACAAATAAAAGCACTGAACTTCGATGTTCGTTTTAATGGGGTTCAAGATGCCGAAAAAGCGATTGATGGTAAAATAAATGTTGCCAATATTTGGAAGGAGCCTTTTCCGTTGACCTTTGGAAAAGCCACTCCAGAAGGAGGGAAATACGCCATCAAATCATTAAAATCTGCAGTAAACGCCCTAAAGAAAGGGGCAATAGATGTCTTGGTCACGGCCCCTATAAATAAGAACAACATACAGTCTGACACATTCGTTTTTCCGGGCCATACCGATTACTTAGCTCAGGAACTTAATGGCAAAAGCCTCATGTTCATGGTTACAGAAGAGGTAAAAGTTGGACTATTGACCGACCATATCGCCGTAAAGGATGTTGCCGAGGCCATAACCACAAAATTGATTCGAGACAAAGTCTTTACCATTATGAATTCGCTCACTATGGATTTTGGAATTCGTAGACCAAAAATTGCGGTACTTGGCATTAACCCACATAGCGGTGATAATGGAACCATCGGAAAAGAAGATGAAGAAATTATGAAACCGGCAATTGCTGAACTCTTTAAAGAAGGGTATTTGGTATATGGCCCCTATTCGGCAGATAGTTTTTTTGGGGCCCAGACCCACACTAAATTTGACGCGGTCTTGGCAGCCTATCATGATCAGGGCCTTATTCCATTTAAAACATTAAGCTTTGGTCAAGGGGTGAATTACACTGCCGGTCTGTCAAAGGTTCGAACATCTCCTGACCATGGTACGGCCTATGAAATCGCGGGTCAGAACAAGGCCGATGAAAGCTCATTTAAAAAGGCCTTGTTCAGGGCTTTGGAGATTTTTAAAAATCGTAGGGAGCATCAACAGCTGACCAAAAACCCCTTAAAAAAGCAATCTACCAAAAGAGCAAGTTAGACGTATTAATTTTACCTTGCTTTTTTAGGTGTTCTACAAATAAAATGTATCTTTGCACCCGCCTAAATGGGCAGGTACACAATCATTTAGTGTTGAAACGATGGAAAAAAAGGAGTTTTCTATTCCTTTTATAGGATTGAAACAGGGTGAGCATGTATTTGAGTACCAAATTGAGGATACGTTCTTTGAGTCTTTTGATTATAATGAGTTCAATGGTGTAGCTATCAAGGTCAAGGCCTTGTTGAAAAAAATGAGCACCATGATGGAACTTGACTTGGAAGCCAATGGTTCGGTCAATGTCAATTGTGATCTGACCAATGAGCCTTACGACCAAAAAATTCAGGCCAACCTGCATTTGGTTATAAAGTTTGGCGAAGAGTTCAACGATGAAGATGATGAAATTTTGATTCTTCCTCATGGTGAACACCAATTCAATATTGCCCAATATTTGTATGAAATGTTGGTATTGTCAGTTCCTCAGAAAAGAATTCATCCCGGAGTTTTGGACGGAACGTTAAAGTCTGAAGCTTTGGATAAGCTCGAAGAGCTAGAAATTAAAGAATCAACGAAAGAAGATAAAAAAACCGACCCTAGATGGGACGGACTAAAGAAATTATTAACGGACAATAAATAGGAAAACATGGCGCATCCTAAAAGAAAAATATCGAAAACAAGAAGGGACAAAAGAAGGACCCATTACAAGGCATCTGCACCTACAATTGCCAAAGACAGTGCTACTGGTGAATTACACCTTTATCACAGAGCGCATTGGCATGAAGGAAAGCTTTACTATAGAGGCCAGGTTCTAATCGACAGCGCAGAAGAGGAATCTGCCGCTTAGTTGTCAACTACTCCATAAAATTTTTTACTCCCGTTCCTATTGGAATCGGGAGTTTTTCATTTAAGCGTAAAAACGAAAGTCAACGCTTTTAGTATAAATTTCGAAGAAAATCATTAATTTTCGACGATTTTAGGCCATTTTTTGGCCTTTTTTTACCAAAACCAACTTTTAGATGGCTAAAACAACAGCAGCAATTACGGCTGTGGGAGGTTATCTTCCTGAATATAGATTGACCAACCAGATTCTGGAAACAATGGTAGATACCAACGACGAGTGGATTACTTCCAGAACAGGTATCAAAGAACGTAGATTGCTGAAAGAAGAAGGGGCGGGATCCTCTTATTTGGGCATTCGTGCCGCCAAAGACTTGATGCAGAAGGCCGACCTAGATCCCAAGGAAATAGATTTAGTGTTAGTGGCAACGGCAACACCTGATATGTTGGTCGCTTCTACCGCGGCATATGTAGCCTCTGAGATAGGTGCTGTAAACGCATTTTCATACGACCTTTTGGCTGCCTGTTCAAGCTTTCTTTACGGCATGTCAACCGCCGCTAGTTATGTGGAATCGGGCCGCTATAAAAAGGTACTCTTGATAGGTGCTGATAAAATGTCTTCTATTATCGATTACACAGACAGGGCGACCTGTATTATTTTTGGTGATGGTGCTGGAGCGGTTTTATTTGAACCCAATGATGAAGGATTGGGGCTTCAAGATGAGTATTTGAGGTCTGACGGCAGTGGCCGTGAATTCTTAAAGATGGATGCAGGAGGTTCCATTATGCCAGCCTCTCATGAAACAGTTGACCAACGCCTTCATTACGCCAGGCAAGATGGTAAGACCGTATTTAAGTTTGCTGTTTCAAATATGGCCGATGTTTCTGCCAAAATAATGGAACGGAACGACCTGACACATGAAGATGTAGATTGGCTTGTGCCACACCAAGCAAACAAACGTATTATAGACGCGACAGCCAATCGGATGGGTGTTGATGAGAGCAAGGTGTTAATGAACATTCAACGGTATGGGAATACCACATCTGCAACCTTGCCCTTGTTGCTTTATGATTACGAAAAACAAATAAAAAAAGGTGATAACTTGGTGTTTGCCGCTTTTGGTGGTGGGTTCACCTGGGGTTCAATCTTTCTAAAATGGGCCTATAATTCATAAAATCGACTAACTAAATCATATTCAATGGATATTAAGGAAATTCAAAGTCTAATTAAGTTCGTGGCCAAATCAGGTGCTAGCGAAGTCAAATTGGAAATGGAGGACATCAAAATCACTATTCGCACAGGTAGTGGTGGTTCGGCTCCTGAAACAACTATCGTGCAACAAATTCCAATGGCATCTGCACCAGTTGCTGCTGCCCCTGTACCGGTTCAAGAAGCACCTGCTCCAGCAGCTCCTGCAAAAGAGGCTGCGGCCGCGGAAGATGATTCAAAGTACATCACAATCAAGTCTCCGATTATAGGTACTTTCTACAGAAAACCTTCTCCAGACAAACCAGCATTTGTTGAAGTAGGGTCTGAAATCAAACAAGGTGATGTTCTTTGTGTGATTGAGGCAATGAAATTATTCAACGATATTGAATCAGAAGTTTCCGGTAAAATCGTCAAAGTTTTGGTAGACGATTCTTCACCTGTTGAATTTGACCAACCGCTATTCTTGGTAGACCCTAGTTAGAAATTTCAATGTTCAAATCCCGAATCCCAAAAAGAAAAGCTTGGAATTTGGTGCTTGGAATTTGAATTTTTAAACAAAGAGATATGTTCAAGAAAATACTTATTGCAAATAGAGGTGAGATAGCACTTCGTGTCATACGTACCTGTAAAGAAATGGGTATCAAAACAGTAGCTGTTTACTCCAAAGCAGATGAAGAGAGTTTGCACGTTCGTTTTGCCGATGAGGCTGTGTGTATAGGTCCGGCCCCGAGTAGTGAATCGTACCTTAAAATACCAAATATCATCGCTGCGGCAGAAATCACCAATGCCGACGCGATTCATCCAGGATATGGTTTTCTTTCCGAGAACTCAAAGTTCTCTAAGATTTGTGCAGAGCACGATATTAAGTTTATTGGGGCTTCTGGTGAACAAATCGACAAAATGGGAGATAAGGCTACCGCCAAGGAAACCATGAAGAAAGCGGGCGTACCCACCATACCTGGTTCAGAAGGGCTGTTGAAAGATGCTGCCGATGCCAAAAAAGTAGCAAAGAAAATGGGCTACCCAGTCATGATTAAAGCAACTGCCGGTGGTGGAGGTAAGGGTATGCGGGCCATTTGGAGCGAAGATGAACTTGAAAGCAACTTTGAAAGTGCAGTACAAGAGGCAACAGCCGCCTTCGGCAACGGCGGTATGTACATGGAAAAGTTGATTGAAGAACCAAGGCACATCGAAATACAAATTGTAGGGGATCAATTCGGAAAAGCGTGCCACCTTTCTGAGCGTGATTGCTCGGTTCAGCGTAGGCATCAGAAACTGACAGAAGAGACTCCCTCGCCATTTATGACCGATAAACTGCGTGATGAAATGGGTAAAGCTGCGGTGAAGGCCGCAGAATTCATAAAGTATGAAGGGGCCGGAACAGTGGAGTTTTTGGTAGACAAGCACAGAAACTTTTACTTCATGGAAATGAATACCCGTATTCAGGTTGAGCACCCAATAACCGAACAGGTAATTGATTATGACTTGATTCGAGAACAAATATTGGTTGCTGCAGGTGTTCCAATCTCAGGTAAGAACTATACTCCGAAATTACATTCCATAGAGGTTCGTATTAACGCTGAAGATCCTTACAATAATTTCAGACCTTCTCCAGGAAGAATTTCAACACTGCATATGCCCGGGGGCCATGGAGTTCGATTGGATACCCATGTGTATAGTGGATATATCATTCCGCCGAACTACGATTCGATGGTAGCAAAATTGATTACCACTGCCCAAACCAGAGAAGAGGCCATTAACAAGATGCGCCGGGCTTTGGATGAGTTTGTAATCGAAGGGGTGAAAACAACGATACCTTTTCATCGCCAATTAATGGACCATCCTGATTATTTAGCGGGAAATTATACTACCAAGTTCATGGAAGACTTTGAAATGGACGAGAAATACGATTATTAAATTAGGCCCCTTTAAGGGGCTTTTTTATACGTAATGAATCTAAGCTACTGGGAATATAAATCATGGTTGTCCAATGTGGATTTTACTATCATTGGAAGCGGTATCGTAGGCTTATCCTCAGCCATTTTTCTCAAAGAACGATTTCCCAAAGCTAAAGTACTTGTTCTTGAAAAAGGTATTCTTCCGCAGGGCGCGAGTACTAAAAATGCTGGTTTTGCTTGTTTCGGAAGCATTTCTGAGATTCTTTCTGATCTAAAAAACCATACGGAAGAAGAGGTTTTTGAATTAGTCAAACAACGTTTTGAAGGTATTCAATTGCTTCGAGAGCTTGTTGGTGACTCGCAATTGGGTTTAGAGATAAACGGAGGCCATGAAGTTTTTTTGGAATCGCAAGAGGATACCTACGCTGATTGCATTGCTAAATTCGATGAGGTCAATACGTTATTAAAGCCTGTTTTTGAGGGAAAACCCTTTTTGAAAATGCCAAATGAATTTAATTTTCGAGGGGTAAATTCAAATTATATCACACATCAATTTGAAGGTCAGATTGATACAGGCAAAATGATGACCGGACTTTTGGAGAAAGCCAGGAGTGCTGGTATTCTAATATTAAATGCAGTTACAGTAGAAGAATATCAAGACAGTTCAAGTGGCATCAAGGTGGAAACGGACGCTTTTGAGTATCGAACCAACAAACTATTGATTGCTACAAATGGTTTTGCCAAGACCTTACTTTCTGAAAATGTGCAACCTGCACGTGCCCAAGTGCTTATTACAAAGCCTATTAAGTCGTTGCATATTAAAGGCACTTTTCACTTGGACGAGGGCTACTATTACTTTAGAAACATTGATAATCGCATACTTTTTGGTGGGGGAAGAAATTTGGACTTTAAAACTGAAGAAACTACCGATTTTGGACAAACTGAGCTTGTCCAAAGTGAATTGGAACGACTGTTAAGAGAAGTGATTTTACCAAACCAAGCGTTTGAGGTTGACCAACGATGGAGTGGAATCATGGGCGTTGGCCCACAAAAGAGACCGGTCATAAAACAATTGTCCACAAATGTTTATTGTGGAGTTCGTTTAGGAGGAATGGGAGTTGCAATAGGAAGTCTGGTGGGCAGAGAACTGGTCAATATGATATAGATAGAAAACCGTTCGTTCACGAATTCTTGTTCATACGTGGATTTTTCTTAGAGGAGTTGTATTTTGCTGATACATGTCCCTTTTGTTAAAGCCTTACCCCATTGACACGAGTTTAAAACGGCACATTTTCCTCGCAGCCGCACTTACGTTTTGGGCATTGTTGTTTCTATGGCTTTCTGAGCCAATCTCCATTCAAGATTTATCGATCTCCTCTAAACTAAAACTGGTCCCGGTATCAGCAGCTGTCAGTGGTGTTTGTTTTAGTTTGACCTTGATTTATCAAAACGCCATTATAAAGAAATCAGGAAAATGGAAGCTTTTAAATGAACTTATTTTTTTAATCATTGGACTGGGATTATCGTTCATTTGTCTCTATTCTATTTACATTTTCACGCTAAATCTTGGAGATAAAACCTACAATCCCTTTCAATATTTTTATTTGATTTTCCTTCCGGTTTATGTGATGGTTTTACCCGCCATTATCGTGGGTAGATTTTCGTTGCATAGGTTTTTTGCAAAAAAATCGGAGAAGAAAGAAGAGGAATCTTTATTGGTGATTAAAGGGCAGGGGAAATCCGATTTTATAAGTCTTCCAGAAAAAGATTTGTTATATCTAAAAGCAGCTGATAATTATGTTGAAGTCACCTTTCTACAAAATGGAAACCCAAGCACTCATGTTCTTCGAACCAAACTTTCCATCATAGAAAAGAATATTCCAAAACTGATAAGAACACATCGTTCCTATATTATCAACGAGCAGCATTTTAGAAGGTTTAAGACGACGAAAACGGGCACTTCAGCAATAATGAGTAACGGAGATGAAATACCGGTCTCCAAATCTTATAAATCAGAATCCATAAGACGCCTTACATCCACCACAAATTGACAATAACTTACCACAAAACGGAATTATAACTCCAATTTCATAGGTGTTTTAAACAATTTTAATCAGAATAAAATTGTTTTGAAATGCAGCTTGTACGTTACTTTTTTCTAGTGTATGCCTTGTGCTTAGGTAATCAATTGTATGCACAGGTCTACGTGGAAAAGCAGACGAGACATCGATTTGCCCAACTAGCTTTAGGGTTTGATTATGTGACCAGTATTGGTGGGCAATCACGATTTATAAATTCCTCTGGAACTCTTGAAAATTTTGATTTGGAATCTGTGGGAAGTCCTCGCATTTTGCTGGGGGGAACTCACTTTTGGGGCCATGCAGATTTTTATATTGCTTTTCCTGTAGGAAATTCGTCCTACACGACCAATAATCAAAAGTTACTTCACCTCAGCAGTATCGAAACCGTATTTAAATATTATCCTTGGCGAATAGCGCATAATAAGCTTCGACCATTTGTGGGATTTAGTTTTAGCCCGTTTTACTATGAACAGGATAACGATAATTTACAGTTTGGTGATGGTCCAGACTTGAATCATACCTCATTTCCTTTGCACACAGGTCTTACATTTAACAATTCAAACCACCTCTTTGAACTTGGGTTTTCGTGGAATTATAGCAATTCACAAGAGTATTTTATTTCTAGGGATGTAGAGACTAAAATTGACACACCTCCTTTTCAACTATCACTGTCCTATCGCTATTTTTTTGATGCCTCCATAAGGGCCGAACCAAATTGGGAATCCGGGAAGACTAAAAAAATGACGGAAGCTTTGGAGAAGAGAGGAGGATTAAATACTTTTTATCTCGGAGTTGGGTTGTCATCAGCGTTTTGGTTGGGTGAAAGCACTTACAATACCGAAAATAGACCGTACCTCACAAAATACAGTACTTCAATTTTACCTGATTTCTCTTTTGGGTACTATCATCATAAATGGGATATGAACCTCGGTTTAAGTTATCGAAATATGTCTGCTTCAACCGATGCATATGGGGCTGTTCAATTCATTGACAGACAATCTTTAGGAGTTGAGGTTACGAAAAACCTCTTTGATTATAATGGTTTTGTTCCGTTCATTGGACCCATTCTCAGCAAAGAGAACCTAGGGTTCACAGAATTTTTCGAAGGACAACAATTTCGCGACATCGACCAACGAAAGCTCTCTTTTGGGCTAACCTTTGGTTGGGATATTCGACCGAACCGATTAACGAGTTGGATATTGCGAACAAATCTTAGATGGTACCCTAGTCTTAATCTAGCAGTTGATACATCGAATGCCATTTCCTTTAACAACTTAGAATTCAATTTTATTCAATTGATTATTTATCCCGGACGGATGTTTAAACCAGTAAATAAAAGATATAAGTCACTTTAAGACGTATAAAAACCAATTTTCATATTCTTATCTTCACTTTGCTCAATTGAGCGACCAAGGGTTTTTCGAAATCCCAAACCATTTCAAGTTTTTTCTATGAGTTTTTTGAAGATACAGAAATCCATTGTAGTTACTTTTTTGACTTTAGTACTGCTGATGGCATGTGGAACACAAAAGGGTGGATTTACGAAAAAAGATATTAAATC
>CAYNUM010000005.1:0-15395 GCA_964400025.1 uncultured Croceivirga sp. | reverse complement strand
CAAGGGATTCATTGTCCACCCTGAGGTCAAAAGTGCCAGAAGTTGTTTCCGCTTCGGGTACATTAAAACTCTCTGAAACCAGATTTAAATTGGGGTAGGTCAAGATTCCCTCATTGGAAATAGTCAAACCCGTCGAGCTTCTTATTTCAGAGATATTTGGGGCGGTTACATAAACCGTTGATAAGCCGTAATCGCGAAATAAATTGCAATTATTTTCATTTTTCAAGATGAGCCTATCACCCTCAACCGCAGCTGATATTTCATCCAATAAAAATTCACCTGACTCGATTTCCACTCTTTGCTCATCACCTTGAATCAAAACCACATTCAACAATTCAAACACCGTGACTTTGGAAAAATCGGGAACCTCAACTACAACTCGTTTCAAATCACCTGCATTTTGAAAACAATCAGGGGCGTTCCCTGAATTACAAGAAAAGAAGGGTATGCACAAAACCAACAATATCAATTGCAGTCTTCCAACTTGTCGGCATTGCCAAATTGGCTTTTTGTTTTCTTTTAGTTCGTATTTCATGCTTCTCATAATCGCACTCCTATTCCAAATTCGACCGCTTCTGCTGCGGCTGCATGTGATTTTAGCGTTACGCTCCCAAAGAACTTATCCCCAAAATAGCGTTTAAGACCTATTCGATTATAGACCCGACCTTCGAAATCAAATGGGTAATATACATAGTAACCCAACTGGGTAACCAGACTCAGTTTATTGATAAACAATTCATGGCCAACGAACAAGCCCGCCCTCCTAAAATCGGAATCTGGATCAACATTCATTTCTGGGAAGGAATTCGATTGAAAACGAATGAGTTCTTTCAAAAAATAGGATAGAAAGAAATCACCTCCGAACTGCAAGGCGCTTTTTCGCCCTAGTCTTTTATCCAAATATGCCGACACCACCAAAAATCCAAATTGACCAGAGCCTACCACATCGCCCTCGTTGAGCCCAGTACGAAGAACCCCATTAAATCGAATTGGCTCTTCAATTGATTCTTTTTGGGGATTCAAAAATTCACTTTCTATATTCTGGTTTAAATCATAAATCAAACCCACGTTTAAGGCGAATGTATTGGTTGAAGTATTCGGAGCCTTGAAATTGGCATTGGAATAATGTATCAGTGAAACTCCGGCATTTATACCTAGCCCGCCTATTATATGCTCTTTATGGTAGTTAAGCATGGCCATAGTAGAACTTAGAAAATGAGAGCCATATGCTGAATTTCTAAAATTGGTTACCCTATCATAGGGATTTGTATTGTAGGCAATGCCCTGCCCTATCCGCAATTGTACATTCCGTTTAAAAAAATAGAAATTGTAATGGGCGTAAATACCGAAATTCTCACCCAGTGTACGATTGTTCATGTTCTGATAAACAAAAGTGAAACCGGTATCGGGGTAATTGTAGTCAACCTCCCAACGTTCAGAACCAAAGTGTTTTTTATTAAACCCCAAAATTACTCCACCTGGATGTGAGGTAATCAATTGTGCGATATCTGGATTATGTAATAGGATGGAGCCATAAAACGGACTGGCATCAAGGGTATATTTATTCAACCCAGTATTGTCTTGAGAAAAGCAGAGACCGCAAACAAGAAGTAAAACCGGCAGAAGTTTTTCCATTGGCACCAAAGGTAACACTATTGCAATTGAGGATTCTGAACATCTGGCGAAGCACACCTTTTAAAAAACTGCTTCAGCAATGGCCTTGATATTATCTGATTTGCCCATTGAGTAATAATGCAGTACAGGTACCCCAGCTTCCTTAAGTTCTTTGGATTGCTGAACACACCATTCAACACCAACCTGACGGACTTGAGTGTTCGTTTTACATTTTTCGACCTCATCGATTAGTTCTTCTGGGATATCAACCCGAAAAACCTGAGGTAAAAGGTGAAGGTGTTTTTTAATGGCAATTGGCTTTATACCCGGAATTATTGGAACGTCGATACCTATTTCACGAGCCGCATCAACAAAAGCAAAGTACTTTTTGTTGTCAAAGAACATTTGGGTAACTACATAATCTGCACCTAATTCCACCTTTTCCTTCAATCGTTTTAAATCTGTTTTCAAGGATGGAGCTTCCATATGTTTTTCAGGATAACCTGCAACACCCACACAGAAATTTGCACAATTGTCGGTCTCTATCACTTCATGCAAATAGTTGCCGGAATTTAATTGCTGTATTTGTTTCACTAAGTCAGAAGCATAGTTATGGCCTCCCTTTGTTGGTTCGAAATATTTTTCTTCGCGCATCGCATCACCGCGTAGCGCCATGACATTGTCGATACCCAGATAATGACAATCTACCAATAGATACTCTGTCTCTTCTTTTGTAAAGCCCCCACAGAGCACATGGGGTATGGCATCTACATCATATTTATGTTTTATTGAGGCGCAAATACCCAACGTCCCAGGGCGCATACGGGTCAGTTTTTTATCTAAAAGTCCGTCTCTATCGATATACACATATTCTTCCCTAGAAGTTGTTACATCAATAAATGGAGGTTTAAACTCCATTAAAGGGTCAATGTTATCATAGAGTTCTTGAATACTCTTCCCTTTAACGGGTGGTATGATTTCAAAACTAAAAAGGGTCTCCCCTTTTGCATTATTGATATGTTCGGTTACTTTCATTCTTTACTAAAATTTGGCATATTCATGCCGATTTTTATGGCTATAAAGTTGAATAGCATTCCTCCAAATAGGCCTGCTATGAATCCAAAAAATAATCCAATCAAAGGCATACCGAGTAATGCCCCAAAGGCTAAAAAAGTGCCATAGCTTAACCCTGGTGTTTCCATTTGTTCTGCGGATAACCAATTTAGGGTTACCATAGTATCGATTATCAAGCCTCCAAAGGCATAAAAGACACCACATAGCAATCCTATTAAACCGAAAATGGTCATTTGAAATATGGCAAAGGGTAGTATGCGAAGTCTTTTGATTGCCATTACTCAATACTATTCGGTGCCAGCCATTTTTGGGCTTTTTCCATCTCAATTCCTTTGCGCTTAGCAAAATCAGCTACTTGATCTGGCTTGATTTTACCCAGGCCAAAATACTTAGCCTCTGGATGTCCAAAATAATAACCGCTGACACTTGCCGCGGGCCACATGGCCAGACTTTCGGTCAATTGCACCCCTATATTTTCTTCCACCTTCAACAAATCCCAAATGGTCAGTTTCTCCAAATGATCTGGGCAAGCCGGGTAGCCTGGGGCTGGACGAATACCCCTATACTTTTCATCAATTAAGTCTTCATTGTTCAAACGTTCCGCATTTGCATACCCCCAATGTTTGGTTCGAACTTCTTTATGCAGGTATTCAGCAAAAGCCTCTGCCAACCTATCTGCCAAGGCCTTGATCATTATGGAATTGTAATCATCGTGGTTCTTTTCAAATTCACTAGCCAATTCTTGGGTACCAAAGCCTGCCGTTACACAAAAACAACCTACATAATCTTGAACCTCACTTTCAATCGGAGCAATGAAATCGGCCAAAGCAATATTTGGCACACCATCTCGCTTTTTAAGTTGTTGGCGAAGTGTTCTGAAAACAGATTTCTCACCATCATTAGAACTGACTACTATATCATCATCATTAATCTGGTTCGCAGGAAAAAGCCCAAATACGGCCTTACCCTTCAGTAATTTTTCTTCTAAAACCTTTTTGAGCAATTCCTGTGCATCTTCAAACAGTTCAGTTGCCTGTTTACCAACTACATCATCTTTTAGAATGGCTGGAAATTTCCCATGTAAATCCCAAGACCGAAAAAAAGGTGTCCAATCAATAAAATCCCTTAGTTTGGAAAGGTCAAAATCGTTCCAAACCTGAATGCCCAATTCTTCAGGTCGTTTGATATCTGATTCTTTAAATTCGATTTGTAGCTTGTTGCTTCTGGCCTCCGTGAGGGTTAGATATTCTTTCTGTTTGGTTCGGTTCAAGAACTTTTCACGAAAACTCTTGTAATCTAGCTTTATAGCCTTTTTATAACCAGCCGAGCTGTCTTTTTGCAACAAATCACCGACAACGGTCACCGCGCGAGAGGCATCATTTACATGCACCACAGATTGGCTGTATTGGGGGTCTATTTTCACCGCGGTATGCGCTTTACTGGTGGTTGCACCACCTATCAACAAGGGCACTTTAAAGTTTTGACGTTCCATCTCTTTAGCCAGAAAGACCATTTCATCCAATGAAGGCGTTATTAGCCCGCTTAAACCGATGATATCAACTCGTTCTTCAACGGCTTTCTGAATTATTTTTTCTGGGGGAACCATTACGCCCAAATCAACAATTTCATAATTGTTGCAGGCCAGCACTACCGAAACAATATTCTTACCAATGTCATGAACATCTCCCTTAACCGTGGCCATCAAAATTTTCCCGGCGGCCTGGCCGGTTGTAGCATCGGCATTGTTCTTTTTTTCTTCTTCAATGTAAGGTTCCAAATAAGCCACAGCTTTCTTCATGACCCGTGCCGATTTCACCACCTGAGGCAAGAACATCTTACCACTACCAAACAAATCGCCCACCACGTTCATGCCGGTCATTAAATTGTCTTCAATGACTTCAAGGGGTTTTATGGCCCGTTGTCGGGCCTCTTCTACATCTTCAATGATATATTGGTCAATACCCTTGACCAATGCTCGTGTGATTCTATCTTGTAAAGAATCCTTTCTCCATGATAGGTCAACCTTTCTTTCTTTTGCTTTACCCTGAACCGTTTCTGCGAAATCCAATAATCTTTCAGTAGCATCTTCTCGACGATTCAGTATCACATCTTCAACATGGTCCAACAAGTCTTTCGGAATATCATCGTAAACCTCCAACATGGTAGGGTTTACAATACCCATGTTCATCCCTGCCTTAATGGCGTGAAATAAAAAGACCGAATGCATGGCTTCGCGGACTGGATTATTACCCCTGAACGAAAAAGAGACATTGCTCACTCCGCCACTCACACTGCAGTAGGGCAAGTTCTCGCGCACCCATTTCGTACCCTCTATAAAATCAAGGGCATTACGCTTGTGCTCATCCATGCCTGTAGCAACCGGAAAAATATTGAGGTCAAAAATGATGTCTTCAGGAGGAAACTTCACCTGGTCAACCAAAATTCGATACGAGCGTTCTGCTATTTCTATACGGCGTTGTAAATTGTCTGCTTGCCCTACTTCATCAAACGCCATTACGATAACGGCCGCACCATAACGCCTAATCAATTTGGCTTGGTGGATAAATACGGACTCACCCTCTTTTAGACTTATGGAGTTCACCACACACTTACCTTGAACCACTTGCAGGCCAGCTTCGATGATTTCCCATTTAGAGGAATCTATCATTATGGGCACTCGTGAAATATCTGGTTCAGAGGCAATAAGATTTAAGAACTTGACCATTGAGGTTTTGCCATCAATGAGTCCGTCATCCATATTGATATCGATGATTTGGGCACCGCCTTCAACTTGATGGCGTGCTACTTCTAGAGCCTCTTCAAATTGCTCTTCCTTAATTAAGCGGAGAAACTTTTTAGATCCGGCGACATTGGTTCTTTCCCCGACATTAATGAAATTACTTTCTGGGGTTATTACCAATGGTTCAAGACCACTGAGTCGCATATATTTTTCTTGGGTTGTGTTCATTAACTGTAATGCAATACTTCAGGAAAAGGTTCGTAAAAATGATGGAGCAATTTTTTCCATTCTTGATATTCGGCTGACTTACGAAAACCTTTTTCGTGGTCTTCCAAGGTTTCCCAATTCACTAAAAGGATATATTGGTTGGCCCGTTCTATGCATTTTTTCAATTCATGGCTGATATATCCTTTCATTGATTTAATAATGGCCGATGCAACTTCAAAATTCTTTTCAAATTCTGTTTCGTTCCCCTCTCTGATATTCAAGACAGCTACTTCGAGAATCATATTATTGTGATTGAAATGAAAATTGACGTGGCTTATATTTCGCAGTTAAATCTGCAATAGCCCCGATATGCTCCTCCGTGGTTCCACAACACCCCCCGACCACATTAATCAATCCTTTTTCAAGGTATTCTTCAATTTGATTGGCCATGATTTCAGCAGTGTCATCGTAGCCTCCAAAAGCATTGGGCAAACCTGCATTTGGATGAGCAGAAATTGCAAAGTTTGACTTAGCGGATATCACTTCCAGATAGGGCACCAATTGTTTTGCCCCTAAGGCGCAATTAAACCCGACGGACAACAATGGAAGATGCGAAATAGAAATCAAAAAAGCCTCCGCTGTTTGTCCGGAAAGGGTTCTACCACTGGCATCGGTTATCGTTCCGCTCACCATTATAGGTACTTTTCTATTTCTTTCCTCAATAACTTCCTCAATTGCAAAAAGTGCTGCTTTGGCATTTAGGGTATCGAAAACAGTCTCTACCATTAATATATCGGCACCGCCGTCCAACAAGGCTTCTGCTTGTTGCTTGTACGCAATTCTAAGTTCATCAAAGGTTATTGCTCGATATCCTGGATCATTGACATCGGGAGACATACTCGCCGTTTTGTTCGTTGGCCCCATGGTACCGATAACATAACGTGGTTTGTTGGGTTCTTTGGTGGTAAACTCATCGGCCACCTCTTTTGCTATTCTCGCCGATTCGTAATTGAGTTCGTAGACCAAATCTTCCATTTCATAATCAGCCATGGCAATCGTCGTACCGGAAAAGGTATTGGTTTCGACTAAATCGGCACCAGCTTCAAAGTATTTTCGATGAATTTCTGCAATGGCTTCAGGTTGGGTCAATGACAATAAATCATTATTGCCCTTAAGGGGAATGGGCCAGTCTTTAAATCGCTCACCTCTAAAGTCCTCTTCGCTAAATTTATAGCGTTGAAGCATTGTGCCCATAGCACCATCCAAAACGAGGATGCGTTCCTTTAAAACTTCTTCAATCTTTGACATAAAAGCGTTTTGTTCAGCAATTAGAACATTTAGTATTATACGATCAAGTAAGGTGGAATATGATATTCTTTTTGTTATCCTTCCTATATAACATAGGTAGAATGTAGCACCTTCTTAGTGGTTGACAGGTATCGACACTGCTAAGGGTTGCTAAGGTTTCAAAGGGTCTAATCCCTCCACCTTTCTTGATAACTTTCAATTTATTAATGAACTAGAGCAAAGAAACGGCAGGTAAATGGTAAAAACAAAGAATAAGTGCAAAAACCTTCTAGATTAAGCCTCTTGCCTTTATTTCCAAGTACTTATTTATGGTATTTATGGTCAAATCTTCAGGTTTTGTCAAAATTGTTTGTATTCCATATTTCCGTAACTCGTTGACCACTCGCTTTTTTTCGAAAATGAATTTTTCGGCAATGGTCTGTTCAAAAATTTGGTGTGTAGTTTTTGGATCCTTTGAAGCAAATTCTTGAAGCTCTGTATTTTCGAAGAAAATCACTACTAAAAGATGTGTTTTTGCTATAGCCTGTAAATAGGCAATTTGTCGTTCAAGAGCGTCAAGGGTCTCAAAATTGGTATAGAGTAAAAGTAGACTCCGTTGATTTATGTTTCGCTTTACATCGATATATAATCTACTAAAATCACTCTCTACGAAATTTGTGTCCAAATTGTAAAGCGTCTCCAATATCAGGTTCATTTGACCGCTTCTCCGATCGGCCACCACTCGGTTTTCAATGCTTTTGCTGAATGCGAACATTCCGGCCTTATCGTTTTTTTTTATGGCGATATTACTAATGACCAAGGTGGCATTGATTGCATAATCAAGTAGTTTAAGACCATTAAAAGGCATTTTCATCACGCGGCCCTTATCGATTACCGAGTAAATAGGCTGTGATTTTTCATCTTGATATTGATTGACCATCAACTGATTACGTTTAGCTGTAGCCTTCCAATTAATGTTACGGATATCATCTCCTCGCACATAGTCCTTGATTTGTTCAAACTCCATAGTGTGCCCAATACGACGTATTTTCTTAAGACCGTATTCGAAGAGACGATTGGAAAAGGCGATTAGATCGTATTTGCGCAACTGTAAAAAAGATGGGTACACGGGCACCTCAGCTTCTTGGTCGAATTGAAATCTACGCGCCAATAATCCAAGTGGTGACGAAGCATAAACATTTAGACTGCCAAATGAATACGCTCCACGTTCGGTAGGTCGTAGAACATAGTTGTAAAATTTAGTAGTACCCGACTTCAGGGTGTTCTTAAGGGCGAAATCGCGTTTTTGAAACTGAAAGGGCAGTTCATCAATAATTCCAACTGTAGCGGTAAAAAGGTATGAATTTGTAATCTGGACCTTAATGGGGTTTTCGTCTCCATTTGAAAGTTTATCGGGAAGGTCGCGTTTACCTCCAACACCTCCTTTCGAGAAGAACAACAATAGAACATCAACGACTATGAGCAACACAAAAACATAAAACAAGATTTGAAATACACTAAGAAGGTTCTGAAAGATGAAAGACACCAAAAAACCTATCAGAACGCATATCAATACAATGAAGAATCGATCTTGAATATATATGTTCTTGAAAAGCTTCTTCACCCTATCGTGGTATTTCAATTGACTCTACCAATTGATCGATTACTTTTCCAGGGGTCATTCCTTCCATTTCACGTTCAGGGGTTAAAATCACCCGGTGTCTTAGTATAGGCTTGGTCACTTTTTTGATATCCTCCGGAGTGATGAAATCCCTTCCATTTATTGCGGCCAAAGCTTTGGAAGCGTTCATAATGGCAATAGATGCCCTTGGAGAAGCTCCCAAATATAAATTAGCATTGGCTCTCGTACCATCAACGATTGAGGCGATATACTTCAAAAGGTTGCTTTCAACAATAACCTCTTTTATAGTATCTTGAAAACTCGCAATCTCCTTAGCCGTCAACACCGTTTCCACCAATATTTCTTCTTCTTTATTCTTTATCTGGTGCTTGTTTTCCAATATGGCAACTTCTTCTTCCAGCGAAGGATAATTAACCTGAATTTTAAATAAAAAACGGTCTAATTGCGCTTCTGGCAACCTATAAGTACCTTCTTGTTCAACTGGGTTTTGAGTGGCAAAGACCAAAAATGGTGCTTGCATCTGATATTCTTGACCATCAATGGTAATCTGTCTTTCTGCCATGGCTTCAAATAAAGCCGATTGTGTTTTGGCAGGAGCGCGATTGATTTCGTCAATCAACACCAAGTTAGAGAACAAGGGACCTTTTTTAAACTCGAATTCAGAAGACTTTACATTGAAAATTGAAGTACCAAGGATATCACTGGGCATTAAATCTGGGGTAAACTGAATACGGTTGAAATCAACATTCATCGTTCGGGCCAGTAGTTTTGCTGTAATGGTCTTTGCCACTCCTGGCACTCCTTCAATCAATGAATGGCCATTCGCCAAAATAGAAATGATGAGTAGTTCTATCATTTCGTTCTGGCCAATAATAACCTTCCCCAACTCGTTTTTAATCTTACCCACAGCTTCCTGTAGTTTTGAAAGGTCAATTCTCGAGTTAAATTCCAATGGGTTTTGTTCTGGGTTTGTCTCCATATTATTTTTTAAATGCCGTTATTTTCTTGTTTAAATTGATGAGATCTTGTTCTGTGCTCAATGGTTTTCCCTTAAGATATGCTATGAATTCCATGAGTTTTTTGACCTCCTCCACGGGTTTCCCTGATTTGGCCGCGATTGATTTGAAGGTTTGTTCGTTTAAAGCCGAAGTATCAATGTAGTAACGCTCTCTTAAAAAGGCCAAGAAATAATTTAATTTTTTTGCGATAAGGTTGCCGTAATCTTTGTTTTGGTGATAGAGCGACCCCACAGTTCTAGCAAATTCTACTGAGGTATTCTCTTCAGGATTTATAATTGGAATGATTCGTTGTTTTCGTTTCGCATTAAATATCACAAACAATACAAGACCAGATATAGTTAGGTAATATGCCCACTTTAAAGCGGTTTGATTTAACACAAAGCGCATAGGCGAATTGATAACGACCCGACCTGATTTTTTAGAATTGTCCCAATACAATAGCTCATTGTTCAAATAAGAAAATACTTGAGCGGCGTAATCAACGTTTTCGCCCAATAAGTAATAGTTTGAAAATGCCTGAGGTGTTGAATGAATTAAAAAATGCCCGTCACCAAATTTGGTCTTCACATAATTGGGCAATTTAACCTTCTCTTCAGGTTGGGGAACGAACTCGTTCTTTCGTGTAAATTCCAAATAGCCAAGAATAGTGGTATTGGTAGTATCAACACTGGTAATCTGGGTATTGTTCAAACCGCGTTGAAAGACATATTCCTTTTTATTAAATTTTTGATGGCTCAAGCTTACCAAAACAGTGTCTTCGTTTACCGTGTAATTGCTTCTGATATTTAGATTTAGGGTATCTGCTAATATATAATTTAGTGAGGTGGTCGATAGAAAGGCCGTATTTCCCTGTTCGACATAACGAAGTAGTTGATTGACTTCCTGTTGGTCAAAATCAAGATAATCGTTAATAAAGAGATAATTGGATTTTTCGGAAGAATCTCTTTCTACCATTAAATCATAAACACTTTCCTCAACAGTATGTATTTTACTATTTGGGAACAGTGATGGCAACTCATTGTAGAGCACGAAACATCCAAAAGGAATTTTATCTTTCAAGGTATATGAAGGCCTCCAATCCAAGGGCCTGGGGCGTACAACTTCAGAAACGATTATGCTCAGTAAAACCAGTCCGAAAATCCACAGTATAATTTTTGACCGCCTATCCATATTACTGCGGAATGATTTGGTTTATTTTTTCAAAACGGCTTTCTGCCCTAGAAAAAAGGGCTTCATTCATTGGCTGCTCACCGTACCATACATAATCATAGAGATAGGCCAATTCACCAAAACCAGATTTTAACCGAGGTTCGGTAATTTCACGTTGATACTCTGAATTCGTCTTTTCGAAATGCCACTCAATAATCTCTTGCTGTGATAGCCGTTTTAAAAGCTTCAAAAAATGATATCGCACGGCAAGCCGGTAGTCTTTACTCTTTAAGGCCTGTGCAAGTAGTGCATCAAAATCAATGGCCTCAATATGTTGCTCGGCCAATTCTATATCAGCAAATGACTTGGCCTTTTTAGTGAAAATAGATTCAAAACGCTCGTTCACAAACATTCGTATGATGAGATAAATGACCAATGCACCCATAAGAATGTAGATAAGCCATTTGATAACATTAAGAGTACCCGGGGGAACATCAATACCGAAAGTATTGCCCAACCAACTACTGAGCCATCGTAGAAAACGTGAAATCAAGTTGGCCGATTCACCAGTTTTGATGGAATAGTCAAATTCTTCTCCCGTGTATTTTTTTGACAAATCATCATTAAAATTCCTTTCTTCCAAGGCAGACGAAATGTCTTCGGAAAGAACCAAAGTATCATTTTCGACCTGTGCATGGGTCACCCAGCAACAGAAAAGTAAGAGGAAAACTGTTTTCACTGAAGCGATTCGCCTATTTGGTCAATTTTTTTACGGGTATTGATATTATAAGTCTTTTCATGCAGCGCATAGTATAACAAGCCATTGCCGAATTGTGATAGGCATTGACCATAGACCAGAACAATCAGAAAAATACAAGTACCCAAGGTGTAGACCACAGTGGCCACAACAGAGTTCACAAAGTCAACATCGTTTTCAACCACATGAAAGGTATATACCCCCATAATCACTCCCGGAATGGTCAGTGCCAATACCATTAATATGGCCAGCAATAGCCCTAGCACAAAATTTACCCCAACAGACTTCCAGAAGTTTTTCATGACCAGATTCCAACCTTCACCCAAAGCAGTAGAAACTCCTTTCTTGTTTTGTAACATGTCAAAAAAGGAAACCCCCAACCATGCGGTCATAGCGAATTGAAGTATGTATTGTATGAATATGCCCAAAATAGGGATGATTGCACAAAAAACTGAAATAATCATGAAAATCAAATAAATCGGAATAAGCAATAACACAAAAAGGATGATGTTACCAAACTGATTACGGGTAAAGGCCCACACCTCCTTTTTTTCAAAATGGTTAGACTCTTTATGGTCATATAAAATCATGTAACTCGAAGAAAGACTGTAGTTCAAAACAGCCACAGCAATAAAAACCACAAAAAACAATAGACCTCCAAAGCCAATTAAAATCAAATAATTTTCGTCGGCTCCTTCTTCAGGTCGATTAAGGCCATAAAGGTTACTTTCTGATGCAATAAGACCCATAAAACCGGATACCATCAAGTAACTTACTATTAGGAGCGCAACGAAGAAGATACCGTTGTAACTCAAAAAGACATTGGTAAATTTTTTGATATTCTGCTTAAAAAAATCAAAATAGGTCGTGATGATATCACCAAAATCCCTGTTGATTCTAAGGGGAATGTAGTTTTCCTGCATGTATTTGATTTAAAAATCTAGGATATATTCCGTAATAAAATACGATCAAAAGAAGCGAAGCGCCAATAATGGAGAAGGCCAACCAATCGGGCATATCAGTATATCGGGTAATGAACCCTTCAATAAAACCGGCAATGATAAAGAAGGGTATAGTACTAACCACCACTTTGAGCCCGTCTTTTGAACCTTTCATAAAAGATACGCGCCGTGAGAATGTCTTGGGGAATAAAATACTGTTGCCCATTATCAGACCCGCACACCCGGCCACCACAATCACTGATATTTCAATGGTACCGTGTAGCCAAATCTGTTTGTTCGCCTCAAAAAACACTCCTTTGATATAAAAGAATGTAATAAATGCCCCGAGCATTACCCCATTGCTAAACAGAATATAGGCTGTTCCTATACTGGTAATAACTCCAAAAGCAAAAGCCAAGAAAGCAACACGAATATTGTTAATGGTAATACCCAAAAAACTGCCAATTTCGCTCCCGCTCTTGTAGATGGCCGCAGGGTCACCATTCGCAATATTATTTAAGGTTTCATTGACATAGGCATCTCCCAAAATCAATCGTACAAATGTGGTATCATTCAAGGCTGAAACACTACCTATTGCAGTGGCGGCAAAAAATATCAAAAAGGCAATTATTAAGGTTTTCTGATGCCCTTTAAAAAATAAGGGAAACTCATAGGCCCAAAAATCCACAATACGATTGCCGCTTTCTTTTTTGTTCTTATAAATCTTCTGATGTGCTTGAGAGGCCAAGGAATTCAAATACAATAAAGTCTTACTTCCTTCGTAATAGGTTTGCGCATAGGCCAAGTCATTTGTTAGCTGAACATAACCATCGGCAAGCTCGTCGGGATCAGTCTTTGTGGTAAGAGTGATAGCCTTTTCAAATGCTATCCATTTTTCCTTATTTTGCTTTACAAAGGCGGCTTCGCGCATAAAAAAGAGTACAACAAGTTAAAAGTACTGGTTAATGGGTAACCTTCAAATCAATACAACGCAAAATGTCAATCTTAATTATAAAATCGTTAGTGTTGGTGAACGAATCCTAGCCTTTTTTATTGTCGTTTTTATCTTATATCTCTATGCCATTCTTGTTGACTTAATTGGAGATGCTATTGGTTATATTTATGAAGATCGTTGGACACAACGCGGACTTGTCGCCTTGATATTTCTTCCTGCTATGGGGTATAGTCTTTTTATGCACGCTATTTTCAATGGAAGAACGGTCGGAAAAATGCTATTGAAAATGCGCGTTGTTCGCTTTGATGGCACACCTGTTCACTGGAGCAACTATTTGGTGCGTTGGATGCTTCGGCTGGTCGATATTTGGATTTTCTTTGGGTCAATAGGAATCTTGACCCTACTTTTTTCTGACCGTCGACAACGTTTGGGGGATACAGCTGCTGGAACAGTGGTTATCAGTACTAAAAATAAAATAAGGGTCTCGCACACTATTTTGGAAGATGTTGAAGAGGCGTATGTCCCAAAATTTACCAACGTCACCCTATTAACTGATAAGGACGTACGCTTAATCAAAGAGACCTATCAAATCGCCAAAAAAAGTAACGATTACAAGACACTCAACACCTTGCGCATCAAAGTTGACGGTATTCTAAAAACCAATTCAGAATTGTATGACAAACAGTACCTTGATACCGTTCTGAAGGATTATAATTATTATACTCAAAAAGTGTAGATGTTTTTCCAGGCAATCGACATATTGGGCACAATTGCGTTCGCCATTTCTGGCGTTTTGGTCGCCATGGAAAAACGCCTTGATCTATTTGGTGTTGTCATCATTGCATTTGTCACGGCCATTGGGGGCGGAACACTTAGGGATTTATTGATTGGAAATACCCCTGTTGCCTGGATGCAAGACCTGACCTACTTCATCGTAATATTGGCTGCAGTAGTTTTTGCCATTCTTTTCGTTAGACAACTGAAGTACTTGAGGAAGTCTTTGTTTTTGTTCGACACCATTGGCATAGGTCTTTACACTATAGTAGGCATCGAAAAAGGACTTCAAGCAGAATTACTGCCCATAATCTGTATCGCTCTTGGTACCATGACTGCAAGTTTTGGAGGGGTAATACGGGATATTTTATGCAATGAAATTCCGGTTATTTTTAGAAAGGAAATTTATGCCACCGCTTGTATCTTGGGTGGCTTGGTATATTTCCTGTTTGCCCAAATACCAGTGATAGGTGATTACGCCAACTTCGCCGCTATTCTCGTGGTCATCGTAGTTCGGCTTCTAGCGGTCAAGTATAACATAGCGCTGCCCAATATTTATCGAAAAGAATAGCTCAAAGTAGAATCCCACCATTCACACCAAGAATTGTTCAAGTAAAAAAGAAAAACCCCTTCTATATGAGAAGGGGTTTTTTTGATGAATAACTCCAAATAATTAAATGATGCTTTGTACCACCTCTTTCTTAGCTTCTTTTTTACTTCCGTCAAATCCTTCAACCCCGCCAACGGTGGTGTATTTCATTACGAATCGTTTATTGGGATTTATGATTTGATAAGCGTATTGACACATGACGGCCGCCTCATGAAAGCCAGAAAGTATGAGCTTTAATTTACCTTCATACGTATTTACATCACCTATCGCGAAAACACCTGGAATATTGGTCTGATAGTCTTTCGCATTATTCACTTTAATGGCATTCTTCTCGATTTCCAATCCCCAATTACCCAAAGGTCCCAGCTTAGGCGACAATCCGAATAAGGGTATGAAATGATCTACTTCAAAGTAGGTGGGCTCTTTTTCTTGTTCTGAGTGCTTTAAGACCACGGCCTGTAATTCTTCAGCACCATGAAGCTCTTTAACCTCAGCTTTGGTGTACAATTTTATTTTACCCAATTGTGCCAACTCCCTCGCTTTTTCCACTGAGTCCAAGGCGCCCCTGAACTCATTTCTGCGATGCACCAATGAAACCTCAGAGGCAATATCGGTAAGGTAAATGG
>CAYNUM010000004.1:0-15701 GCA_964400025.1 uncultured Croceivirga sp. | reverse complement strand
CACCACTGTCAATTTTGGCACAAAAAACCGAATCATCAACTGGTTCACCGGCGGCCTAAATCATCAGGTTGAGCACCACATTTTTCCGCATATCAGTCATATACACTACACAAAAATTGCCAAAATTGTGAAGGATACAGCAAAGGAATTTAATTTGCCCTATCACGAATATAAAACTACCAGAAAAGCCATAATTTCGCACTTCAAACATTTGAAGGAGCTGGGTCAACCCCCGCTCAATTATCAATACTAGCGGAAAATGAGCAACCAACTTTCGGACAGAATCAACAGCCTTGTTCCATCGGCAACATTGGAAATGGCTGCAAAGGCCCGTGAACTTAGGGCAGAAGGAAAAGACATCATAGGCCTAAGCCTGGGAGAACCCGATTTCAATACTCCAGACTATATCAAGGAAGCTGCCAAACAGGCGGTCGATGACAATTACAATTCTTACACACCTGTAGATGGCTACGTTGAGCTTAAAGATGCTATTATCACTAAATTCAAGAGAGATAACGGGCTAACCTATGACCGTACCCAAATTGTCGTTTCCACCGGGGCCAAACAAGCCCTTTATAATGTCGCACAAGCCTGTTTAAATGAAGGTGATGAAGTAATATTACCTTGTCCGTATTGGGTGAGCTACAGTGATATTGTAAAACTTACCGGTGGAGTACCGGTTGAAGTACCTACTTCAATCGACAATGATTTCAAAATGACCCCTGAGCAGTTGGAAGCTGCGATAACGCCAAAAACCAAAATGCTTTGGTACAGTTCACCTTGCAACCCAAGTGGTTCGATTTACAGCAAAGATGAACTTAGAGTCTTGGCCGACGTACTGCAAAAATACCCGCAGATAGTGGTGGTCAGTGATGAGATTTATGAGCATATCAATTATGGGGTTACCGCACATGCGTCAATGGCAAGTTTCGGAGACATGTACGACCGAACCGTCACGGTCAACGGAGTTGCAAAAGCCTTTGCAATGACCGGTTGGCGAATTGGGTATATCGGTGCACCAGCATTTATAGCACGTGCTTGTAATAAATTACAGGGTCAAGTGACCAGTGGTGCCAATTGTATTGCCCAAAGAGCCGTAATTACGGCATTACTTGAATCGCCTGAACGAGTGCAATATATGGTTGATGAGTTCAAAAACAGAAGAAAGCTCATTCTCGGTCTTTTGAACGATATAGACGGCTTTGAATGCAATGAACCGGAGGGTGCATTCTATGTCTTTCCTGACATTTCCTCATTCTTCGGAAAGGAGTTAAACGGGGTAACCATAAATAATGCCTCTGAACTGGCCATGTATTTATTGGAACATGCCAATGTAGCCACTGTAACGGGAGATGCTTTTGGAAATCCAAACGGAATTCGAATCTCTTACGCTGCTTCTGAAGCACAAATCAAAGAGGCCATCGCCAGAATTAACGAAGCGGTGAGCTAAGTCTAGCTACCTACTTAAGCGATAACTTTATTCGTTTTTCTGAGCACCCGATTGCCCGGCGCTGCTGATGATTGTATTTACAATTTCAGGAAATTGCCAGGTTACTGAATTTCTATCCTGTAATCCAAAATTGCCGCCATCATCCCAAACGACAGGTATAAAGCCACGCTGTATTGCGGCCGATGCGTAGTATTGGGCGTACTCTACACGTTCAGCTAGGTTATTTTTATTACGTGTACCCCATTCTCCTAAAATCACCTCCCTACCCCTTTCTACTTGCCATTTTTGCTGAATTCTGTTCATTTCTGCATCCAATAAAGACCTTTCTTCCACACTTCCCCAACTATCGGGTCCATTTTCATCTCCGGCAAAAGACCATGGGAAATAGGTATGCAATGAAATTATGATATTTGGGTCCTCATTTGGAATCACCAAATCATTCATTGGCCCATCAAGGGTACTGGCCGCATAGGTAGAAACCATAAGAAACCGTAACCCATTGTTTCCTCCTGAGTTCCTTACGGCATCAACTCCGGCCTTATGGTATTCATTCAAAATGGCTCTACTTTCGGCATCACCCCCATTCCATTCTAAAGGAGTACCCTTTAATCGAGGCTCATTAAGAATATCAAAAATCAAATGCTCATCATAATCTTTAAAATGAGTAGCAACTTGTTGCCATAAACTTGATAAGCGCAATTTTACATACTCCTTTTCTTCAGCGCGCAATTGCACCCAATCATCATCATGATGAACATTGATGATTACAAACATTTCATTTTCTAGGGCAAAATCAACAACATCTTGAACACGTTGTATGTAATCCCTTTCTATGGTGAATGGCTCTTGATCCTCTTGATGATATCCCCAAGTCACCGGAATTCGTATCGTTTTAAATCCGGTCTGAGCAACCAAATCAATCATTTCTTTTGTTGGTAGCGGATTTCCCCAGAAGGTTTTGTCCCGATTTTCTACATCAAAACTATTTCCTAAATTCCAACCAACACCCATTTGTTGGACAAGCAAACTCGCAGTCATACTGCCGTCAAATGTATCTGAATTCTCCTCAGAATTTGTCTCCTCTTTAGTAATATCATCTGCAATCGGCTCTGATGAATTCAAGGTTTCCGATTCGCTAGAACTACAGGAAATCCAAAAGAAAAGAACAAACAGTACCGAAGTTGTGGTAGCTACAAATCTCTTTTTCATAACAATTGATTTACCGGTAAGTTAGAAATTTAAAAGCTAGTGCCAGATAGTCATTCGCTGAATCATTGGCTTACTAACCAAAAAGGGGCGTTGGAACAATCCTTCTATCGAAAAATAAACCCGTTTTTCATCGGGTCATCGGTATCAACAACAAAGGTGTGCATACCAGTGATATGGGCAGTTCCTTCAACTTGGGGAATAACACCTTTGAAGGGGCCGTAGTCAATTTCATCTACGACACTTCCCTCAAAAATAGAACCTGTTATACTTTCTATACGGATAGCTTCATTCTTGGCAACCTCGTTTCTAGCCCAATGAATGGCCATTCTACCAGAAACTCCTGATCCGGTAGGGCAACGATCCACTTCCCCTTCAGCAAAAATGCATACATTCTTACTATGAATACTTTCCTTATTGGAAGGTCCGATAAAAATGGTACCATACAAAAAACCTAAGTCTTCTTCAAAGGGATGCGCAATACCCTTGTCAACTTGCATAACAGTATGTTTAATGGTCATGCCCGTTTGAATTAGATTTTGATACGACTGAGGTTCTAAATCTAGGTTTAAGTCATTTTTTGTCAAATCCACATAGGCATAAAAGGCTCCTCCATAGGCCAAATCATAGGTAACGGCACCTATTCCTGGAATTTCTACTTTTCTATCCAATCCCACTACAAAACTAGGAACGCAATGAAACCTTACTCCTTGAACCTTACCATCACTGACCTCGACAAATGAAACAATTCGACCGCATGGGGCGTCAATTTTCAGGATATTCTCCCCTTCTTTCACGACAATCCAATGCATATGAACGGCAAGTGTTGATACTGCTATAATTGCGTGTCCACACATTGTACTATACCCTTCATTGTGCAAAAAGAGAATACCAAAATCCGCTTCTTCGTCATTTGGAGGTACAAGAATGCAACCATACATGTCAGCATGCCCGCGCGGTTCAAACATTAACGCCGTTCGCAAATGGTCATAATTCTCTTGGCAATACCTGCGATAATCCAATACCGAATTACCCTTTAGCTCTGGAAAACCATTCAAGATAACACGTAAAGGCTCACCCCCTGTATGCATATCTATGGTTTTAATTTGAAGCCAGTCATTAGAAACTTTCAAATCATTGTTCGCCAAAACTCTTTTATATGTGCTCATCGATGTATTTGTTGTAGAAATATTTTGCGGCGGCCAAATCTTCCAAAGCATGGCCTACTGATTTGAACAATGTTATCTGATCATCACTGGTTCTCCCTTGTTTTTTATTGGAACACAGCTCGAAAATGTCAGCTGCTATCGTTTCTTCCTTTAGAATTCCTCTTTGAATGGGGATAGCGATATCACCGCTTTCTTGAAGTCCACCTCCAAAAGCATCAACAAATACAACAGATTTAAGAATGGCTTCGTCATCTGCTTCTCGCATATTGGCCTTGTAGGCACCCACAAGGTCAATATGTTGACCCGGCCTCAAATCGGCGCCGAAGACCAATGGAGTTTCAGACAATGTTGCACACGAAACAATAGCTACATCACTGATTACATCACTTATTTTTTCAACCGCTTGCACCGATACAAATTCGTCTTGGAGCTGTTCGACAATTCCTCTTGCCTTTTTAAGGCTTCTTCCCCAAACATAAACCGTTTTAATAGGGCGTACACTTGCATGGGCGCGTATCAAATTTTTCGAGAGTACCCCAGTACCGATCATTAGTAATGATGAAGCCGTCTTTTTCGACATAAAGGAAGAGGCCAATGCCGACGTAGCCGCAGTTCTTTTCGCCGTCAGACTCTTTGCCTCAACAATAGCCTTTAGTTGTCCATTTGAGGCATCCATATAAAGATAACTGCCCTGTATGGCAGGAAGTCCTAAATCTGTATTATTGGGGTTTATGGTAACCACTTTTACGCCAGAATCTTCCCCGGGATTCCATGCTGGCATCAGCAATAGTGTACTGTGCTTTTCCTTACCGGGAAATGGAAAATCATGATGATGCCGTTGTGGCACCAAGGTGCTATTTTCAGTGAAGGAATTTTTAATCACCTCAACCAATTCACCAAATGAGCTATTGGCCTCAATAAAATTAGCATCAATGAATAAAGGTGCGCCCATGAAAACTAAATAATTAAAATAGAACCAACTGGTTGCTACTTTATGTACGTTTCCAAAAATAGGGTACAAAGAGTATCAATACCGTAAAAAGTTCTAGTCTACCCAATAACATCAAAAATCCACACCACCATTTACCAAAATCAGGAAGCGCACTAAAGTTGACTACTGGATTTAAATCACCTAATGCCGGGCCGACATTGCCCAAAGAGGAAGCTGCACCACCAATTGCTGATTCAAAATCGAGTCCTAAAAATGCCAAAACCAGGGCTCCAATGATAAACAACAGCATGTACAGTACAAAGAAGGCAATAATATTATAAACGATATGCTCACTAATGGTCTTGTTATTGAACCGAACTGGAATTATGGCGTTGGTATGAAGTGTTCTTTTAAATTCTAAAAGACCGTTCTTGATAATCAACAAGTGCCGCATTACTTTGATACCGCCAGATGTAGAACCAGCACAACCGCCCAAAAACATTAGGCCGAAAAAGAAAACGGTCAAAAAAGGTGTCCAATTGGTAAAATCTGCAGTTACAAAACCAGTAGTTGTCACAATCGCAAGAACTTGAAAAAGGGCATGACGAAAAGCACTTTCACCTTCTCCCAAAACTTGGGGATGATAGTCCGAAATGGGCACATTGGCCTGCAAGTAAACAATTAACCCAGCGATAAGGGTGAACGAAACGATAAAAATGGCATATACCCTAAACTCCTCATCTTTCAAGGCGCGTTGCACCTTTCCGGTAAAAGCAAAATAGCTCATTACAAAATTGGTGCCCGCAAGAAACATGAACACTATAACGATGTATTGTATCAACGGGGTATCGTTCCAATAGGCTATACTGGCATTCTTGGTTGAAAAGCCGCCCGTCGATAAGGTAGATAGGGCATGATTCAAAGCATCAAAAAATGACATTCCCGCTAGTTTGAGTAATACCGTCTCGGCCACCGTATAACCCACATAAATTAGCCACAAACGTTTGGCGGTATCCGTAATTCTAGGGTGTAGCTTGTCTCCCCCTGGACCGGGTGCCTCAGCAGCAAATAATTGCATCCCCCCAATACCTAAAAGAGGTAATATGGCTATGGCCAATACGATAATACCCATGCCACCGATCCAATGGGTCAAACTCCTCCAGAATAAAATGCCTTCGGGCAAGGATTCAATATCATTCAAAATTGACGCTCCGGTAGTGGTATACCCTGATATTGTTTCAAAAAATGCATTGGTAATATCCGAGATGGCCCCCGAAAAAATATAGGGCAGTACACCGGAAATAGACATAATCAACCAACCGAAGGTTACAATCAGGTATCCTTCTTTTCGTTTCACCTCTTTTCGATGCCCTCTGGTGTAGAACATGGCCATTACCCCTACCAACATGGTAACAATAGCGGCAGACAATATGTCTATGGTAGCCCCATCTTGATATATGCCGCTGACCAAACTTGCCAGCAACATAAAAGAACCGTTGCAAAGCAGCAACAGTCCCATAATATGAAGTATTATCCTAAAATTGAAGTTCATACTACAAGAAGAGCTTTTCTATCTTCGGTATCGCTTTTGGCAAAGCACAAACAACCACTTTGTCACCTTCTGAAATTTTAAAATCCCCGAGAGCAATAAGACCTTCCCCATTACGGATTACACCACCAATAATAGCCTCTCTTGGAAAGTTCAGTTCTTTGATAATTTCACCATTCACTACTGAAGATGATTTTACCTCAAACTCCAAAATTTCAGCGTTCAAATTATTTAGACGGGTCAGGGCCAATACCTCTCCCCTTCTGATATACCTAAATATGTTATTGGCCGCCAATAATTTTTTATTGATAAGGGTATCAATACCTATGGATTGAGACAGTTGAAAATAATCCATGTTTTCAACGAGGGCAATGGTCTTTTTTATTCCTCGGGACTTCGCTACCAAGCAAGACATGATATTCGTTTCCGAATTTCCGGTAACCGCAATAAAGGCATCCATCGACTCCAAACTTTCCTCCTCTAGTAACTCCACGTTTCTTCCATCCCCATTGATTACTAAAGCATTCGGAATATTATCAGCTATATCGAAAGCTTTATCCTTATCCTTCTCAATAAGCTTTACATTAAATTTATTGGAGCAAAGATCTCTAGCTGTCTTAAAGCCTACCTTGCTACCGCCCAAAACCATTACATTTTTTATTTCACGGCGTTGCATTCCAGTAAGCTTGTAAAGGTCATCTACCCCGCCTTTATTGGTAATAAAATAGACTTGGTCACCTTCTTTAAAAACGGTATCTCCTCGAGGAATTAAGGTATACTGTGTGCCCATACGCTGCAATGCAATGGGCATAAAATGTAGTTCCGGAAATATTTTAGCAGCTTCCTTGACCATTTTACCGACAAAAGGTGCTGTTTTTGGCAAAAACACCCCAACCATGGTCAAAAGTCCATCCTCAAACTCATAGGTATCATTAAAAGCTGACTGGTTCAAAAGCAATTGAATTTCCGACGCTGCCAACTCCTCAGGGGATATCAGTTCATCAATACCCAATTCGTCGAACTTGATTAATTCTCTATGATCAACGAATTCAGTATTTGATATTCTAGCGATGGTTCTCTTACTGCCTAATTGTTTTGCCAAAAGGCAAAAGGTCAAGTTAGTAGTTTCTGATGCGGTAACACCAATTACCAAATCTGCAGCATCTACCTTGGCGTCTTTCAACAATGCAATTGATGTAGCGTCGCCCCTAAGGACCCGAATATCCAAATGGCTATCCGCATAGGCCAGACTTTCCTTATCCACATCAATCAATGTAATTTCCTGAGCTTCGTAAGAAAGTAACTTGGCCAAATGAAAACCAACTTCTCCCGCACCCGCAATGATAATTTTCATAGCTACCTAACTGGTTATCAAATCTAAACTGGAAAGAATATAACGGTGACACGCCATCGCGTTCCGTATCATATTTATAAAATTAAGTACCGCAAAAGTAAACATTTTATTTAGCCATAATGGCTTATGGTGTTGTGTTATCTTTGCCGACAAAATTGCGCATGGCCAAAAATGTAAATCCATATAAAGATTCTGATTTGGGCAAGAAAGCCCAGGTAACCCAAATGTTCGATACCATTTCGAAAAATTACGATGGATTGAACCGGGTGATTTCTTTTGGTATCGATGTGAAATGGCGAAAAAAAGTAGTCAACTTGGTCAAAGGTTGCAATCCTGAAAATGTGCTTGATATTGCCACGGGAACAGGTGACCTCGCAATCAATCTTGTCAAAACCGGTGCATCAAAAATTATAGGTTTGGATATTTCACCGGGCATGTTGGCCGTTGGAAAGGATAAAATCAGGGCAAATAATCTAGACGAGACCATAGACATGGTAATTGGCGACAGTGAAAACTTGCCTTTTGAAGATGATTCTTTTGATGCGATAACCGTAGCCTTCGGTGTGCGAAATTTTGAAAATCTTGAAAAAGGACTCTCAGAGATTTATAGGGTATTGAAACCCAAAGGAATGTTTGTGGTGCTTGAAACCTCAGTGCCAACGAAGTTTCCTTTTAAACAAGGTTACTTTGTTTACAGCAAATATATTCTGCCAACAATCGGTAAATTATTCTCTAAGGACAAAATAGCCTATAACTACCTTTCCGAATCGGCAGCGGTCTTTCCTTTTGGCGCCGACTTCAACAATATTTTACGAAAAACGGGGTTTATAGACGTAGAGAACAAACCCCAGACGTTTGGGGTTTCAACAATATATGTAGCCTCAAAGTGATTTGATGAAATGAGCATATAAATTTCGTCATCACCTTTAAAAGAACATGACTGATTTTTTATGCAAACCATAGAACTTAAGAACCTCTTTTTTTGCCAACGTCTTGTTCGAGTAAAAACTTTGAACGGATGAAAAAACTGTTTTTGACATGCCTTTTATTGGCATTTCTACAACATACCCATGCCCAGATCTTTGCCAAAGATCCTGTAATCAATATTCAAAACGAAGATAAAAAGCCCATCAATTTTGGTTATTATCTTGGCTTTAACCGTTATGATTTTCAATTTGAGTACAAAGACGATATCGGCCAAGATATTTTGGTTGAGCAGACCTACGGTTTTAATGTCGGTGTGCTTGGTGAATATAGAATCAATGAGTTTTTAGATGTTCGGTTTGAACCGGGCTTGTTGTATTCACAACGAAATTTAGGTTTCCCAGGTTTTGACAACGAACAAGATGCCCTTCGGGAAGTTCGGTCCACTTACATTAGGTTTCCTTTACTGGTAAAGATTAGCACCAAAAGATTCAACAACATCAAACCCTTTATTATTGGAGGTGCCTACGCAGCCATAAACCTAGGCGCAAAAGAAGACAGTCTAGAGGACAATTCAAGTGGTAAGTTTAGGATGGTAAAAAACGTCTATGGATACGAACTTGGTTTTGGTATCGACATGTACACAGAATACTTTAAGTTCACTCCATCGATTCGGGGAGTTTTTGCCTTAAACGATGAACTCATACGTGACGAAGACCCCAACAGTCCGTGGACCAGTAATATTGCAGCAATGCGCACCCGGGGCATCTTTATCAACTTTACTTTTGAATAGAAGACTTTCAAACCAGAAACTGAAGTCAATTTCCCATTAGACAATAATTGGGATAAACAACTGGTATCTAGCAACTAGCATCAAATAAAGTTACCCTCTGCGTATTTCGTTTAATAGTATTCCAGTGGCCATTGCCACATTCAGGCTTTCAGTCGTCGTTCCACCATATTGTGGAATGGTCAGTCTATTCCCGGTGAGTTCCGCAAGTCTGGGGGAAATTCCATTGGCCTCATTCCCCATCACCAAAATACCCGCATCAGGCAACACCTGATTATATACGGATTCTCCTCTCATATACGCACCGTAAATCGGCAAGTCGGCATTTTCCAAAAATTCAGTTAGAGAGGTGTAGGTCACATTTACTCTTGACAATGAACCCATTGTGGCTTGGAGCACTTTTGGATTATACAGGTCAACCGTAGATTCAGAACACACCAAATGTTCTATACCGAACCAGTCACATAAACGAATGATTGTTCCCAAATTTCCTGGATCACGAACGTCATCCAAAGCAACTATCCAGTTATTGAAACTGATTTGTTTCGACTCGGGTATTCTAAAAATTCCCAAGACTCCATTTGGGTTTTTTAAGGCGCTTATTGATTTAAGTTCCGTGGGATTGGTTATATCAAAGGGTGAATCGGAAAAATCACCTTCAAACTCAGGATAAAGAAGAATCTTCAACACAGAAATATTCGCGTGAACTAGCTCTCCAACCAACTTTTTTCCTTCCACAAAAAAAAGCCCATGTTGATTTCGGTATTTTTTTTGATGTAGGCTTCTTACGAGTTTCAACCACTTTTTGCCAGCCATGGGAATTCGTGTAATTTTGAGCTTTATGATGAATTATCCCCTCCGTAGGAATTTCACGGCAAAAGTAATCCTATTATTTATAGCGATTGCGTTGGCCTCGTGTAATGCCGTGAAGAAAGTACCGGAGGATGATTATCTACTTACTGAAAACACCATTTACGCTGACAGTATTGAGATTAAAGATGCCGAAGTTAGAAGTCTTCTGGCGCAAAGGCCAAACAGCACCATTCTTGGTTATCCCTTTCGTTTAAACCTACACAACCTGGCCAAGGAAAATCCTGATTCGTTATACCAAAATTGGTTGGACAGAAAGCCAAAAAGAATAAAGCGGTTAAATTCGCTTTTATCGGAAAAACAAGTAAAAAGACTGGGGCAATCCTTTGTAGTAAGGGGATGGAGCAACCTTTTGAAACGCGTAGGCGAGGCGCCATCGATTATTGATTCTTCGAGAGCTCAAAAATCTGCGGAACGACTTAATTATTACTATGGAAGTAAGGGTTATTTCAATAATACCGTGGTTTTTTCCAGAGAACTGGAAAAAAGGAAACAAAGGGCAAAAATGAACTATCATATTGAATTGGGAAAACCCTATATGATTGACTCACTTTCAAGTAAAATCACCTCAAATGCTCTTGACTCTCTGTATACAATTCATAAAGAGAATTCATTGGTCAAGAAGGGCGAACAATTTGATTTGGCCAACTTTAATAAGGAACGGGAACGACTAACCAATATCTTCAGGAATTCAGGAGTCTACAATTTTCAAGAAAGTTCAATCAATTTCGATATTGCTAGAGATACCGTTCAATCCAATGATGACCAAAATATGGACATCGTTTTGAATATTGAAGATTTGCGAAACGTGAGTGATAGTAGCGCAATAAAAGAATATCACGTAAATCGATTCAAAAACATCAACATTTACCCAGATTACAAACTGGATGAAAGTAATGATTCACTACAGTCTCTTGAATTTCAAAACTATACCATTTATTTTAAGGACAAACTTAAATACCGCCCAAAGGCCTTAGCCGACGCTATATTCTTTGAAAAGGACAGTGTCTATCGGGAGCTGGATGAGATTCGAAGTAAACGGCAAATTGTAAACCTTAATATTTTTAAGTATCCCAGTTTTGAACTGATACCAGATTCAACAGGAACCCAACTTACCTCAAATATTTATTTGGTGCCAAGACCAAAATTCTCCCTGGACACCTCTTTGGAACTTATCAGATCCAACATTCAACAGGTGGGTATTGGTTTTGGAGGTTCCGTTATCACTCGAAACGTTTTCGGCGGAGCAGAAACCTTAAGTCTTTCGGCTCGAGCCTCCATTGGTGTGCGTGATGACGAAACATCTCAAGACAATATTACCTCAGAAATTGGAGGTGATATCAACCTCACCTTTCCAAGGATATGGTTTCCCCTTAATACTGAAAAGTTGATTCCTTACTATATGGTACCCCAGACGCGATTTTCTGTCGGTACTAACTTTCAACGAAATATTGGATTGGATCGACAGTCACTCAATTCAATACTATCCTACAATTGGTCACCTGATAACTTTCGAAAGAACACTTTTGAACTTTTGAATATTGAGTTTGTTGAGAATCAAGATACTAATGACTTTTTTAATGTCTACACTACAACCTACAATCGTTTAAATACCATTGCTGCCAATGATAGTTTTGTGAACAATCCTGACTTTTCGACCTTTTATGATGATGACAATAACCTGACCATACCAGAGGGGGCAGAAGCTTTTATTGATTCGGTTACAGAACCGGGGTTTGCAATAGAAGCAGAAGATCTCAGAGAGGTTAGAAGTATTGAAGAACGTGAGGAGCGGTTGACCAGTAACAACCTTATTTTCACCTCCAACTATTCCTTTCAAAAAAATAATAGAGAGAGTATCAATGACCTTGATTTTTTTCAATATCGGGTGCGTTTTGAAGGTGCTGGAAACTTACTGGCCTTGGCGGAAACTTTTATACCTTTTAATCAAAATAGTCTAGGTCAAGGTTTGGTATTTGGGGTTCCCTATTCACAGTACGTCAAAACTGAATTTGACTACATTCGCCATTGGGGATTGTCATCATCAAAAGTGCTGGCCTTCAGAGGATTCTTTGGAATGGCAGTTCCATACGGAAACTCCAATAGTATTCCCTTTGTACGCAGTTACTTTGGAGGCGGCTCAAATGATAACCGAGCATGGCGTGTATATTCCTTGGGTCCAGGAACAACAAATGACGAAAATGATTTCAACGAAGCAAACCTAAAGTTGGCATTCAATTTAGAATATAGATTTCCTCTAGTTGGGGATTTTAAAGGAGCCTTTTTTGCAGATGCTGGAAACATTTGGAATGTCTTCGATAACGTTGAAGACTCAGACGCTACTTTCAATGGTTTTAGCTCTTTTGGCGACCTTGCACTGGGCACTGGATTCGGACTCCGATACGACTTTACCTACTTTGTAATCCGCTTAGATACTGGCTTTAAAACCTACAATCCTGCTTTGGAGGCAAAGAAGCGTTGGTTCCGGGATTTTAATTTTGCCGAAGCTGTTTTTAACATCGGCATTAACTATCCTTTTTAAAACCAAGAATTATTACTTTTGTGGCCTATCTAAATTAGAAACCAACTTAGAATATGGCTCATAATATCAAGCCTGGCGTAGCAACAGGCGATCAAGTTCAAGAAATCTTCAATTATGCAAAGGAAAAAGGCTTTGCCTTACCTGCCGTAAATGTTATTGGATCAAATACCGTGAATTCAGTCTTGGAAACCGCAGCTTCTTTAAATGCTCCGGTTATTGTTCAATTTTCAAATGGGGGCGCTCAGTTCAATGCTGGCAAGGGGTTATCAAATGAAAACCAAAAATCCGCTATTCTTGGAGGAATCGCAGGAGCTAAACATGTACATCAAATGGCAGAGGCTTATGGTGCCACGGTCATACTCCATACCGACCACTGTGCCAAAAAATTACTGCCCTGGATTGATGGGTTGCTTGATGCCAGTGAAGAGCATTATAAAGCTACCGGTAAATCACTGTACAGTTCGCACATGATTGACCTTTCGGAAGAACCAATCGAAGAAAATATTGAAATCTGCAAAGGCTATTTAGAGCGCATGTCAAAAATGGACATGACCCTAGAAATTGAATTGGGAGTGACCGGTGGTGAAGAAGACGGTGTTGACAATACCGATGTTGATGTTTCAAAATTGTATACCCAGCCTGAAGAAGTAGCCTATGCCTATGAAGAATTGTCAAAAGTAAGTCCACGTTTTACCGTGGCGGCAGCCTTTGGTAACGTTCATGGTGTGTACAAACCAGGAAATGTAAAATTGACCCCAAAAATTCTTAAAAATTCCCAGGAGTACATTTCCAAAAAATATGGGGTAGAACACAACCATATCGACTTTGTATTTCATGGGGGATCTGGTTCTACTTTGGAAGAAATTCGTGAAGCAATCGGTTACGGCGTAATCAAAATGAACATCGACACCGATTTGCAATATGCATTTATGTCAGGTGTTCGGGACTATGTGCAGGGTAACAGAGACTATTTACAAACACAAATAGGTAACCCAGAAGGTGACGATGTACCCAACAAGAAAAAATACGATCCACGAGTTTGGTTGCGCGAAGGTGAAAAGGCCTTTTCCGAACGATTGAAACAAGCGTTTGAAGACTTGAACAACATCAACACGCTTTAATTAAAACCACTCTTTATGACTGCTTGGTTCAAAAGGAAAGAAAAGGGTATTCAGACCAAAACTGAAGAGAAAAAAGACACCCCAAAGGGACTTTGGTATAAGTCCCCTACCGGAAAAATTGTGGAATCTGAGGATTTGGCCAAAAACTTCTACGTTAGTCCAGAAGATGATTACCATGTTCGAATTGGAAGCAAAGAATACTTTGAAATTCTGTTTGACGATAATAGTTTCAAAGAACTCGATGAAAAATTATCCTCAAAAGACCCATTAAAATTTGAGGACACCAAAAAATATGCGGATAGATTGAAAGCTGCTAAGGCGAAAACAGGTCTTAATGACGCTGTAAGAACCGCTGTCGGCAAATCATTGGGAAAAGATTTGGTGGTTGCCTGTATGGACTTCAGTTTTATTGGTGGTTCAATGGGTAGTGTTGTTGGCGAAAAAATCGCTCGGGCCGTGGATTATGCCAAAAAACATAAACTACCCTTTTTGATGATTTCTAAATCTGGTGGGGCCCGTATGATGGAAGCGGCGTTATCTTTAATGCAATTGGCTAAAACATCTGCGAAACTGGCACAATTGGCTGAGGCCAAAATTCCTTACATTTCATTGTGCACGGATCCAACCACTGGTGGTACCACAGCCTCTTATGCAATGTTAGGTGATATTAATATATCTGAACCGGGGGCTTTAATTGGGTTTGCTGGGCCAAGGGTAGTTAAGGATACTACTGGAAAAGACTTACCTAAAGGTTTTCAAACGGCCGAGTTCGTTCAAGAACACGGTTTTTTAGATTTTATTAGTCATCGAAGAGACCTAAAGAAAAAGGTTAATCAATATATTGATTTGATTACCAACCAACCTTTACGAAATGAAAAAGAGCCTGTTTCATAACAGGCTCTTTTTTTTTCACTTTTGAAGGTACTTCGTGCGATTAGTTGTTGAAAAAGCGTCGCAAGAAAACTTCGACTGAAGTGCCATCAGGTTTTGTTAAAAGACCTTTGGCATCACAACTGCCATCGCCAAAATCCAAACTGGCTGTTGCATCAATTCTCGAAATTTCCAAAACACCACTGACGATAAATCTACAGGCCATTTCCCGTCGCAATGGAGTAGTTATTTGTTTTGAGAAGACATTTCCTGCTTTGTTGGTAAAAGTGGCATTACCATTGATTAAAAATACATTATCTCCCCAGAAACCGGTACCGAATCCTTCAACCCACTCGCGATTACGATTGCTGGAAAAAGAAGCGGTTTCACCATCAGGCCAAGTTGCCTGATAGTTTGATGTCAACGTAGAATTTGGGTTACCATTTACATTGGACCGAACTCTAAAGATATTGGCCCCGCCTTCAATGACAACATTATTAAAAGTAAAATTCTCTAGGAGTAACGTAATGTTTTTAGATGCCGCTTCCATATCCAGAGTATAGCTCAACTTGATAACTCCACTTAGTACATTCCCGTTTCTTAATTCGCAACCTGCACCAAAATCAATGGTCTTTTCTTTTGTTGTATCGGTTTGAGCCGTGGTTACCGTAACACAATCAGGTAGATAATCGGAAATATAACTTCCTTTTGAGGTAGCACTTAGTTCATCGGAAACATAAACATCTTCAGCAATTTCAGCGATTTCATCAGACATTTGTTCTGATTCATCACTGTACTGCAATTGAGCCGTGGTGATAACTTCTGCATCTGTAAAAATTTCTTCTGTTGTAGCTTCTTCTTTACTACAAGCAGTAAACATCAGGGCGGAAACAAGTACAAGTCCTGCAAGGTTCATTGGTTTGAG
>CAYNUM010000003.1:12466-16206 GCA_964400025.1 uncultured Croceivirga sp. | reverse complement strand
TGTATACACACTTTCCAGGCGTGCGCCTTCGACCACTCGGCCACCTCTCTATTTTGTAATAGTTAGGCCGACCAATAAACAAAAAAATAATTAGTTAAAGAAATCTGTGGCGTTAATTTTGGAGCATTTCACCGCGTAGCGGAGTTTCAAAATATGCTCTGAATTGTTGTGATGGTATTTCCTTCCCCAAAAGATACATGGCTTTGGTCACAGCAGCCTCAGTGGTAATGTCCTTTCCGTTAATCAGTTGTATATCTTGTAACCTTTTACTGGTTTGGTACTGACCCATGACCACACCTCCTCCAACGCATTGGGTCACATTAATGATGTAGAGCCCATCTGAAATGGCCTGCTCTAAAATTGAAATAAACCATTCATCGGTAAATGCATTACCTGCGCCATAGGTTTCAACAACCAGTACCTTTAAGTCTTCAGCGTTTAATACTGCTTCAACGAATGCTCTGGTAATTCCTGGAAATAACTTAAGAATACCTACGCGTCCATCCATATTCCTATGGACAACTAGCTCTTTCTCTTCTTCAATTTGTAAAAGATAGGGGTGATTCACATTTAGATTTACCCCAGACTCCACTAAGGTGGGATAGTTCATGGAGCGAAAGGCTTGAAAGTGTTCTGCATTTATTTTAGTGGTGCGGTTACCACGATAGAGTTTATACTCGAAATACAAGCCGACTTCCTGAATTACCGGTTGTCCATTTTCTCGAAGCGAGGCAATTTGAATGGCAGTAATCAGGTTTTCTTTAGCATCGGTTCGTAAATCACCTATTGGTAGCTGCGACCCGGTCAAAATAACAGGCTTCGCCAGATTTTCAAGCATAAAGCTTAAAGCAGACGCGGTATAGCTCATGGTATCACTACCATGCAATACCACAAAACCATCAAATTTTTCATAGTTATCGCCGATGAGCGTTGCAATTTTTCCCCAATACGTCGGATTCATATTACTGGAATCAATGGGGTACTTGAAGGCCATCGTAGTAATCTCACAATCCAATTGAAAGAGTTCAGGAATATTTTTTTGAATAGATGTGAAGTCAAACGCGGCTAAAGCACCTGATTTATAGTCTTTGACCATTCCAATCGTACCTCCGGTGTATATCAATAATATTCTAGTTCGTTCCATTAGATACCAAATACTTCTTTTGAGTTGTTTGTGGTTACTCTGGCAATTTCATCAGTAGTCAGTTGATATACCTCAGAAAGCTTGTCCAAAACCTTAATTATATAGGCACTTTCATTTCGCTTGCCACGAAAAGGAACCGGTGCCAAATAGGGCGAATCGGTTTCCAATACAATATGTTCCAAAGCAATTTTATTCAAAAACTGATCAATCTTTCCGTTCTTAAAGGTGACAACCCCACCAATACCCAATTTCATATTAAAGCCAATTGCCCTTTTAGCCTGTTCCATGGTTCCGGTAAAGCAGTGAAATATTCCAAAGAGGTCGTCTCCTTTTTCCTGTTCCAAAATTTCAAAAATTTCGTCGAAAGCCTCCCTGCAATGTATAACAATGGGCAATTGTCTGTCTTTGGCCAAGCGAATCTGGCGAACAAAAGCATCTTGTTGCTGTTTCAAAAAAGTCTTGTCCCAATACAGGTCAATTCCAATTTCACCGACTGCATAGAATTCTCGGGCTTTAAATTGGGCATCAACAAAGGCCAACTCTTCTTCATAGTTTTCTTTGACATGCGTTGGATGCAAGCCCATCATTAAAAAGACGTTCTCAGGGTATTGTCTTTCCAAATCATACATTCGCTCAGCGTAGGTGGAGTCAATGGCTGGCACAAAAAATCGTTCAACCCCTAGTTCAAAGGCCCTTTTCATCATATCCCGTTGATCTTCATCAAAAGCCTCCGAGTATAAATGTGTGTGGGTATCGGTTAAAATCATGTTGCAAAACTAAGTTTGTATTAGTTTTCAATGTATTGAAACGTTTTGTTGTATCCGAGCTATAGTTTTAAATAGCACGAACTTTAGATGTATAAAAACAAACTTAAACATTGTAAAGTGAATACTCGATTTTGAGTATAATCAACTAAGAAATTTGATGATAGAATTAGTAAAGCGGTTTTAACATGAAATCTAAATAATCGATAAATCGAATTTATCAACTAAAAAGAGATTTAAGCTTTTTATTTATGTCATTTGTATATCAACCCGGATACCTGTACTAAATAAAGACTAAGACCTAGTCGACAATAAACCGAAGTATTTCAATGAACTCAATTGTAAAATCAGTGCAGTTAAGGTTTTCATCTATACAAGTGGTAAAAGTCTTTAGACTTAATGATTTTTCCATCTAAAGAGCCAATTATTCATTATTCATGATGAGAGATGTTCTTTAATAAGAAACTGGAATTCATAAAAAAGGCCGCCCCGCAAGGGGCAGCCTATCTCAACTGTAAACTCTACGTTCAGTAGTTCAAACTATTTAATAATAATCGATTTACTATCCGTCCAACCATAACCATCTATCTTCACGATATAACTACCAGATTCCAGATAACTTAAATCGAACTCGACCACATCCCTTCCCTTGGTAATATCATAAGTTCTGGAAGGTTGCACCAGTCTACCATTATAATCAAATAAACTAACAGATATCGTTTCCTTATTAGCAGGCAAAGCCGTTCTCAGGAATGTTGCATCAGATGACACCGTACCAATTGAACCATTTTCAGTATTTACTACTAAGGTCAAAGTACTACCGGAACTGGCCGGAACTGGAAACATAGAGGTTATTTGGCTAGTACTAGAAGGTCTAGTACCATCGTCTATACAGCCCTCATCCGGAAAGCTCAATTCGAATGAGGCGTTTCCAGTGCATCCGTCAGGACTCACCCAAGAAACACTGTAAGTACCAAAATCTTCTGAATCTAGTCCGAATCGCGAAACACCATTATCCCTAACTGCTATAAATCCGTCCGCAGGTATCCATGTAAAGACCCAACCCTCAAAGTCCAAAGCGGAATCAGGAAGGTCTTCTTCACCAGGCTTGACCATTCTTAGTACGATATCATCCCCTAAACATGCCGCCGAACTACTACCAGTTGTATAGGTTCCATCTGGATCTCTCGGGCGTACTTTGTATTGAACAATCAATCGGCAGTTTGAAACTAGTCCAGCATCTCTGGTTGAATCGCTTTCATTGGTTATACTGAAACATTCCGTTACACCCAATTCATTTGCATCGGAGTCTATTGTGTCATCACCAAAATTTGAATCAGTAAATTCGAAATCATCTCCAATATCGGAAAATACCAAATAATATTCTCCACTATTCGGACATACCTCAAAGTTGTAAAAACCAGCTTCTCCAGAGGCATCATTCGAGGTTGTGGTTATATCAACCAAAACTCCATCAGAATTGTCACCATCGTTGCACATGTATAGTTCCACGGTTATTCCATTGATACCAGTTTCACCATCATCTTGAATTCCGTTAGCATTAACATCTTCAAAAACAAAATCTCCAATGTTGACCTTGTCCTCTTCACTTATGGTCAGAGTTGCCGTATAAGGGCAACCATTATCATCAGTAACCTCAAGTACCACTGGGCTATCGGCCGCTGTGTAGGTCTCACCGTTAAAGTCCCATGTAAAGGAGTCACCTTCACAAACGATAACCTCTTCCACAACATCTGGTGTCACAGGGAATTCGTTAATGGTCAAGGTAGCCGTATAAGGGCAACCGTTGTCATCCGTAACCTCAAGTACCA
>CAYNUM010000003.1:0-12366 GCA_964400025.1 uncultured Croceivirga sp. | reverse complement strand
CAAACGAACTCCTCACCTTCACAGACAGTGGTCTCCGCAACCACGTCAGGAGTAACAGGGAACTCATTGATGGTCAAGGTAGCCGTATAAGGGCAACCGTTGTCATCCGTAACCTCAAGTACCACTGGGCTATCGGCCGAAGTATAGGTCTCGCCGTTGAAGTCCCAAACGAACTCCTCACCTTCACAGACAGTGGTCTCCGCAACCACGTCAGGAGTAAGTGGATTAACCAGAACTGTAGTACTTACTTCGCCAAAACACTCAAACTGTGTTGTGTCCGTCACCAAAACACTGTATACAGTGGTCTGATCAGGTGAAACAGTAAGACTGGCAGCAGTTGCTCCTTCGATTACTTCTCCATCAGCGCTCCATTGGAATTGATTTCCACCCGAAGCTATCAAAGTAACTTCTTCACCTAAACAAATTGGGTCAACAGAAGTAACTTCTGGTGTAATGTCACAAGGGATAAATATACCCGCGTCAAGCGTTGGGTTGTTCTCCCCAGGGGCAAGGTCGGTACATGGCGTCCTGCCATCGTCACCTGCATCGGAATCGGCAGCGTCGTCACCTCCTTGGTCGGCTGGTGAGAACTCGAATCCGTCCGGAAGTTCGAACTCAACGATATAGTCAACGTTAGGGTCTAGGTCGGTAAAGCTATAGTTACCGCTTGCGTCCGTAGTGGTGGAATCAAGCTCGTTGCCGTCACAGTCAAGTAAGTTGACGGTAACGCCCTCAACGCCCTCTTCGCCATCGTCATGGATACCATCCTGGTCCTCATCAAGGAACACCGTGTCACCAAGTGAGGCGCGTGGCTGGAAGATACCCGCGTCAAGCGTTGGGTTGTTCTCCCCAGGGGCAAGGTCGGTACATGGCGTCCTGCCATCGTCACCTGCATCGGAATCGGCAGCGTCGTCACCTCCTTGGTCGGCTGGTGAGAACTCGAATCCGTCCGGAAGTTCGAACTCAACGATATAGTCAACGTTAGGGTCTAGGTCGGTAAAGCTATAGTTACCGCTTGCGTCCGTAGTGGTGGAATCAAGCTCGTTGCCGTCACAGTCAAGTAAGTTGACGGTAACGCCCTCAACGCCCTCTTCGCCATCGTCCTGGATACCATCCTGGTCCTCATCAAGGAACACCGTGTCACCAAGTGAGGCACGTGGCTGGAAGATACCCGCGTCAAGCGTTGGGTCATCTTCGTCGTTTACCTCAAAACAATCCGTAACCCCATTTTCATTAGCGTCTGAATCAATAGTGTCATCAGCACCTTCATCTGTAGAAGTGAATTCAAAGCCATCAGGAATATCTCCGAATACAATATAATAGTCACCTGAATTCGGGCATACTTCAAAGTTATAAAATCCTGGCTGTCCTGCTCCAGCATCACCGGTAGTGGTGGTTTCGACAAGCGTTCCTCCGCTATTGCTACCATCATTACATTGATACAGCATAACAGAGATACCGTTAATGCCTGTTTCACCCGGATCTTGGATTCCGTCGCGGTCCTCATCATTGAAAACAAAATCACCGATATTGACCTTATCCTCACCTTCAACAGTGGCGTCTGGTAAGTCAACCGGACAATCTTGATTGCCCCAACGCACGAATAAATCATACGTACCAGGCGCTAAATCTTCGAAAGTAAAGCTTCCTGAATTATCGGGTACTGAAGTGTAAGTATCACCACCATCAATACTGAACGCAATATTTGTTCTTCCATCGTTATCAGGGAAAGTTATCGTAATACTTCCAGTTTCTTCATCTATACATGTACCTTCGGTAGAAACTTCCGTAATTTCCGGAAGGGCATTTATCAACACCTCAACTTCGTCACTTGCTTCACAATCTCTATCGCTGGTTACAGTGACCGTATAAGTGGTTCTTGTTGTAGGAGATACCGTGATACTTCTCGTGTTTTCTCCATTAGACCATTCGTAGCTTACATTAGGTCCAGCATCCGTGGCGGTTAAGGTTACTGATTCACCTTCGCAAATCGTAACATCATCGCCAGCGACGGCTACAGGTAGAGGGTCAACTCTTACACGGACGGTATCGGTATCAGAACAACCTTGGCCTTTAGAAACCGTGACCGTATAATCTGTAGTGCTATCAGGAGAAACTTGAATTGTTCTACCTGTTTGGCCATCTGACCATGTATAAGTTACACCTGGACCTTCATTAGCTGCCGAAAGGGTAACCGTTTCGCCTTCACAAATACGTTGGTCTGGACCGGCATTTGCTTCAACATCGCAAAGCAGTTCCGCCGAAAGGCAAATACTAACTGGAATCACCGAATTTGGAGATGGTAATGATCCATCGCCGTACAGTGGGTCTTCGATGTGGGCAATGATAATTTGATCAAAACCCTGTGGAAGTTCAATATTTTGATCCAATGGACCTTGAACCAAGCCAACAGCAACTCTATCGGGCACTTCGTCGGTAAATCTTGTTTGTCCTTGAAGAATACCGTTCCTAAGAAATACGATACTCCATTGTTCAAATAATTGGGTCACATTCACCCTGTTGGGGTAGGCATCATATGAAATAATCTCATTGACATCAAGAACGATAGGTTGTGAAAAAATTGCCGGATAAGGTCCCGGGACTTCAAATTTTGTGTCTGTTCTACCATCTGCGATAAACCTGAAATCATAGTCGGGATATCCGTCACTGCCAATTGAAAAACCATTGTTCCATACAAAATCGCTGTTGTCGCAATTTTGATTGACAGGTGGCTCGATACCAGGTTCTCCTTCATATTCAAAACAAATGCCTGTTGGAACAACAGAATTAGCAGAGCTTCTTGAACCTTCTCCACTCTCAAAAGATTGTATTACGATTCTATCGGTACCATTAGGCAAGAAAATATTTTGATCAAGAGCACCCTTCCATTCTCCTGAACGAACTCGATCGGGAACATCACCGGTATATTGAGTCCTATGTACTACATTACCATTGTTATAGAAGATGATCCTCCATCTTTCATAACTCTGGGTTACATTTTCGCGACCTGAATAGCCGTCCCAAGAAATCGCTTCTGAAATGGAAATGGTAATTGGACCTGAAAATTCAGCAGGATACGGGCCTGGAATGTCATATGTTTGAGCATTTATAAACCTTAAACCTACATTAACGGAATTACCAGAGATATTAGGTCTATTTTCCCAAGTAAAACTGTCATTGTCACAATGCAGCTCACTTGGCGGGGTTATTTGTGCACTTCCTACCAAAGTCACAAAGACCAGAGCTAAAAAAGAAGTTAAATTTCGAATTAAAGTAATTTTACACATGTGTTATTTTTTAATAATTGCGGGGTTCGATTAGGGGTAGCACCATAACATGCAACCAAGACGGTCAATCTTGGTGGGAGCAAAAAACAATGTTGGTGGAAATGAATAGAAAGTAAATCTAGAGCATATAGTTATTTTTTAATGTTTAGTGTTTTCAACAATAAAAGTATCCTTCACACTCACCCAATTCATAATTAATCGTTAAAATGTGCAAAAAAACCTATTCAAGGTAGATTTTTTAAATAGCGACTATCAGAATGCCCTTTTTGAAAGTTATCGAACCTTTATTGTGAATAGCATTTTCCCCATTCTCAACCTACGGTTTAACCTGCAGAATTGGAATAGCAAATTCGTAGGTGCTGGACAAGAAATATTCCTTTTAATCAATAGTTCCTAAATATAAAATGCGTAAATAGTTGGGAATTGATTACCAGGATGATTTAACTTTAAATTTTAATAATATTTCTTATTTATATAATCCATGAAGTATACGATACTTGTAATTCTTGGCTTTTTAGTTTCTTGCCAAGGAGCATCACAAGACTCAATAGGAATTGAACTAAATAACACCCACAGGTTATTCAAGGAAGATTCGCTCAACCATAAACGTTTTAAACACTCCACCTTACTTTCACTCATTGATGAATTAAGAAAAGATGAACGATTTGATATTACTCAAGTTGGTCGTTCGATGGAAGGTCTCCCTTTAAATATGATAAGCCTTGGTCAAGGAAATGTAGATATTTTTCTTTGGTCTCAAATGCGTGGTAATGAGCCGACAGGCACGCAAGCGATTTTTGATATCATGAATTTTTTTGAGTCTGACACATTGAGTAATTATAAGGATGTAATTCTTTCAAAGACACGACTTCATTTTTTGGCCATGGTAAATCCGGATGGCGCCGAAAAGTTTCAAAAACACAATGCTTTGGGTATTGATGTCTACAACGACGCACTCAGATTACAGTCCCCAGAAGGACAAATTCTAAAAAGAATAAGAGATAGTCTAGAGGCAGATTTTGGGTTTGGTTTGCTTGGCCAAGGTAAATATAGCCACATAGGCTTGACGAAACAACCAACTGCCCTGTCTTACTCAGCACCAGCTCATAGTGATAAGAAAGAAACAAATTCGGTTCTTGAAAGGGCCAAAAAGTTGGCGGGTTACATGAAAGGTCTAGTTGAACAGTTTGCTCCAGGCCAAATAAGTCGTCAAAAAGACGATTTTGAGCCTCGAGGATTTGGGCACAACTTTCAAAAATGGGGTACTAGTACAATAATTATAGAATCTGGCAGATATTCCAATGATTCAAATAATCATGAAATTAGAAAGTTGAATTTTGTTTCTATTCTATCAGGTATTTATTCTATCGCGACCGAGACCTACAAGCAAGCTAACTTATCAATGTATGATGATATACCTATTGAAAATCACAAGCTGTTTGATGTAAAGATAAGCGGAGTACTGTACGAAATATACGGGAAAAATCACGTTATTGATTTAGGAATAAATCTTGAAGAAACCAACACACCTGAATTTGATGATTACAGCATAACAGGTCGGGTGGTCCAATTAGGTGATTTATCCACATATTCTGGGCGTCATGACCTAAATGCCAAAGGCATGCAAATCTTACAGGGCTCTGTGTATGGTCAAACCTTCGAGACCATGGAAGATTTAAAGGAATTGAACTTTAGCTCTTTACTAAGAGCAGGGTATACATATTTGCGCGTTCGACAGATTCCTCCGGATTTGATTTACTCTCCATACCCAATAAATATTATATCGGCAAATTATGAGGTTCGAGACCTCCGGTTGGAACCCAACGTCTTTGCAAATTTTTCGTTGGTCCAAGACGGCCAAGCCGTCTACACTATTTTAAATGGTTTTGTTATAGATGTAAATACCAATTTGAACATAATTAAGAATGGCCAAATATATCGGTAAACCTGTCTATTGACTTATATGGCGTTATAAGAAAGATAAAAATTAGAGCAACAGGTTTAAGTCAATATCGATTCTTCGACAAAACCCTGAGGAGGATTAAGTCATTTTTAATATCCTCTGGATTTTCGAAAAAACATAAGGCCCTCCTTAAGTTTCAATTGTAGCCGCTTTTTTTAGAATACATTATATCAAAACAAAGTCAGTGTAAATCTAAAAACAAAACAGTGCTGACAAAGAATTTCTGTAAATTACCTAAACAATTTACAATTCGACTTTGAGAATATTTTATTGATGTCTTCACTCAAATCTTTTCTAAAATCCAAAAACTACCATAAGGTCAAACTTGCGCTAACCAAGACCAACCATTTTGAAATGACCGCGATAATAAATGGAATTGAAGGTCGGTTCATTCTCGATACCGGAGCTTCAAATACTTGTATCGGAACGGATAATATCAGCTTTTTCGACCTCAATTTTGAGTTTTCTGAAATCAAAGCAGCAGGAGCGGGAGCTATCGAAATGGAAACTTTGATTTCAACGAATAACACCATTGAAATCGGTGAGTGGAAAAAAACAAGACAAAAAATTGTGCTTTTCGACCTTGTTCATGTTAACCAAGCACTATTACTTCATGATGCAAAACCTGTTCACGGAATTATCGGGGCGGATCTTTTAAAAAAGGGAAAAGCGATTATTGACTACAGCAAAAGAATGCTTTACTTGAAAAAATGAGACGATCTGATTTATGAAATTTAAAAAAGCTTCTTTGGTAATAGGAATTTTAGGGGTTTTATTTCAACCTATTTTGGATTTACTCTTATTTCGAAAATTCCAGACAATACTATATTCGAGCCATGATATAATCGAAAGCACTCAGATTACTTGTTCACTAAGGACAAAAATCAAAATTTGTCTGACCCTCCTAATGGCATTCGGTATGTTCTATGGTATTAAACAATTTAAAAACAATAAAGTACTAAATATCGTAGGTATTTTGTTATGCTTGATTTCTCTAGCATTATGCATACTACCATTTATGACATTTGTTGGCGATACCACGCTCGATTTTAGAGTTCATTGCTAGGATGATTGACTGTATAATCCGTTCTATCAAAAAGGAGATCATAGTTCCAAGGCTCTTTTCACGTCATTGCCCATCAATAGTTCCGTCGGATTTTCCAAGGCCTCTTTGACGGTAACCAAAAACCCAACAGATTCTTTACCATCAATGATGCGGTGGTCATACGATAACGCTACATACATTATTGGGGCAACAACGATTTGACCATCACGAACAATAGGCCGTTCCACAATATTGTGCATTCCTAAAATGGCACTTTGTGGTGGATTAATAATCGGAGTTGACAACATAGAACCGAAAACCCCACCATTAGAAATGGTGAAAGTACCACCCGTCATTTCGTCAACGGTAATCTGCCCATCTCTTGCGCGAATGGCCAGACGTTTTACCTCAGATTCAACCCCTCGAAAGGTCAAATTCTCGGCATTTCGAATTACAGGAACCATCAATCCCTTTGGTCCAGAAACCGCAATACTGATGTCGCAGAAATCATAGGAAATCATTTCTTTTCCGTCAATCATTGAATTTACCGCCGGAAAAGTTTTCAGCGCACGAACGCAAGCCAAAGTAAAAAATGACATAAAACCGAGACCAACGCCATGCTTTTCTTTAAACTCTTCTTTATACTGCTTTCGCAATTCAAAAATAGGCGACATATCCACTTCATTGAAGGTGGTCAACATGGCCGTTTCGTTTTTGGCGGAAACCAATCTTTCGGCAACCTTCCTACGAAGCATTGATAATTTGGAACGTGATTCTCCCCTACTTCCACCAGTAGGTGTTCCCATTGATGGGACAGCCTTAACCGCGTCTTCTTTGGTAATTCGGCCGTCTCGACCGGAACCACTAACTTCAGAAGGAGTAATGCCCTTTTCGTCCAATATTTTTTTTGCTGCCGGTGAAGGGGTACCGGACGCATAAGTGGTCGCCTTTGTAGTTTCAGCCTTTGGAGCCTCTTCCTTTTTGGGCGCTTCACTTTTCTCTTCAGTTTTTGTTTCTTCCGTTCCTTCGGGCTTATCAGCACTTGTATCAATTAAGCACACGACCGCCCCAACTTGTACAGCATCTCCTTCCTCATAGCGGTTACCATCGGCATCAGCAAGTGTTATGATACCGCTTTCTTCAGCCGGAAGTTCTAATGTCGCCTTATCTGAGTCAACCTCTGCAATGGCTTGATCTTTTTCAACATAATCACCATCTTCAACCAACCATTCTGCAATTTCAACTTCGGTGATGGACTCTCCTGGTGAAGGAACTTTCATTTCTAAAATCATGCTGTACTTAATTTATTTTCTTCTAATAAAATTATCCTTTGTCTTGTCGAAAACGTATTCAATGACCTCATTGTGCCTTCGCTGGGAACGAACTGCACTACCTGCGGCGGGTGCACCGTAGAACCTTCTTGAGGCAACCCTAAATTGTTTGGCTTCATCAAAATGCATCAACAGATGGCCCCATGCTCCCATATTTCTGGGTTCTTCTTGAGCCCAAACGATTTCTTCTGCCTTATTGTACTTTTTGATAATTGCTTGCATCTTTTCGGCCGGAAGGGGAAACAATTGTTCCAGTCGAACCAAAGCAACATCATTTCTATTGGTCTCTTCTCTTTTCGCAAGTAGGTCGTAATAAAACTTGCCGGTACAGAATACCAGAGTTTTCACTTGTGAAGCTTTTACTGCTGCATCATCGATGACCTCTTGAAAACTACCTTTGGCCATTTCTTCTTTTGCAGAAACCACCTTTGGGTGACGTAATAAGCTCTTGGGTGTGAATACAATTAATGGTTTTCTGAACGAAGCCTTCATTTGTCGTCTTATCAAATGAAACAAGTTGGCTGGAGTAGTGACATCAGCAACATACATATTGTCTTTTGCACATAATTGTAGGTAACGCTCCATACGGGCCGAAGAATGCTCTGCACCTTGCCCTTCATAACCATGGGGCAACAACAACACCAATCCATTTTGAAGTTTCCACTTGTCTTCAGCAGCTGAAAGGTATTGATCAATTACGATTTGTGCGCCATTACTAAAATCACCAAACTGCGCTTCCCAAATGGTCAGCGTATTAGGGCTTGCCATTGCATATCCATAATCAAAGCCCATAACTGCGTATTCAGAGAGCAAGGAATTATAAATATGAAAGGCCCCATTCTGGTGTGGACCCATTTCATTCAAAAGCACGACCTCTTCCTCATGCATTTCCGTTTTTATAACCGCATGTCGGTGTGAAAAAGTACCACGTTCCACATCTTGACCTGTCATTCGAACATCGAACCCTTCTTCTATCAAAGACCCATAGGCCAAAAGTTCACCCATGGCCCAATCAAGGGAATTATCTTCGAAATACATTTTATGACGCCCTTGTACCAGTCGCTCCAATTTTCTCAAAAACTTCTTATTGTCTGGAAGTTTGGTCAATTTTTCAGCAACGCCATCCAGCTTTTTCAAATTATAAGATGTATCAATGGGTGACAGCATCTTGTCTTCGGCGACCCTCGAGAATCCTTCCCATTCATCTTGCATGAAAGCTGTGATTCGGGTTTTTTCAATCTTGCGTGAATCCAATAAATCCTCTTCAAGGGCTTTTTTGTATTCAACTTCAAGGCTTTTGACGTAATCTTTATCTATTATGCCTTCGGCAATCAAACGTTCTGCATAAATATCTCTCGGGTTTGGGTGTTTGGAGATGGATTTATACAACAATGGTTGTGTAAACTTTGGTTCGTCGCCTTCATTGTGGCCATACTTACGATACCCCAATAAATCAAGGAATACGTCACGCTTGTAGCGCATGCGGTATTCCAATGCAAATGTTGCTGCGTGTACTACGGCCTCAGCGTCATCTGCATTAATATGCAATACGGGCGAAAGTGTCACTTTGCCCACATCAGTACAATACGTTGATGAACGGGCATCCAAATAATTGGTGGTGAAGCCGATTTGATTATTGACCACAATATGGATGGTACCTCCAGTGGTATATCCATCCAATTTTGCCATTTGTATTGTTTCATAAACCACTCCTTGACCCGCGAAGGCGGCATCACCATGTACCAAAATGGGCAACACCTCTGAAATATTTTCTTTATGCGAACTGTCTTGCTTCGCCCGTGCAATACCCTCAACAATTGAATTAACCGTTTCAAGGTGAGATGGGTTAGGGGCAATGTTCATGTTCATCATCTTCCCAGAATCTGTCTCTCGCATTGAGGTCCACCCCAAATGATATTTTACATCACCGTCAAAAATCGTCTCCTCATAATCTTTCCCATCAAATTCACTAAAAATATCTTTGGGTGATTTTCCAAAAATATTGGTCAAGACGTTCAAACGACCACGGTGGGCCATACCCATCACAAACTGTTTTACACCAGCATCGGCAGCCTTCTCTATAATGACATCCAGCGCAGGAATCAAAGATTCGCCACCCTCCAACGAGAACCTTTTTTGACCTACATATTTGGTATGAAGAAAGTTTTCAAAGGATACGGCTTGATTCAGTTTTCGTAAAATATTCTTCTTTTGCTCAGCATCGAACTTTGGGTGGTTATCGTTGACATTGAGCCAATCTTGAATCCACTGAATTCTTTCCGGGGTGCGTATGTACATATACTCTACCCCAATTGCATCGCAATAAATACTCTCTAAATGAGCAATAATTTTCTTCAGCGGGTTGGCACCAATACCGATAATGTTGCCAGCATCAAAAACCGTTTCAAGATCACTATCAGAAAGACCAAAGTTGCTTATCTCAAGCGTTGGAACATATTTTCGTCGTTCCCTTACAGGATTGGTTTGCGTGAACAAATGCCCGCGTGAACGATACCCGTTAATCAATTTTATTACCTGAAATTCTTTTTGCAGACTTTGAGGCACGACCACTTCGGTTCCATTGACCATGGCGGTGGCTCCATTTGAAGACGTCTGGATGTCAAGGGAGTCCAATTGACTTTCCATGCCAAAATCGAAACCCTGAAAAAAAGCACGCCAACTGGGCTCCACACTATCAGGACTAGCGAGGTACCGTTCATACATTTCAGAAAAAAAAGAAGTATGGGCTGCGTTTAGGAACGAATATTTATCCATTTGGATAGCGCTTTCAGAACTTGGTTCAAAATTATCTCAAAAGTACGACAAACAAATAATTTACCAGTAACTTAGAAGCACTGGCAATCAATAAAATTGAAAAAACTGTGAAGCATTTTTTCTGGCTACTTCTACTGGTTACAACAATCGGTTACGCACAACAATCAAATAATAGTGATTTTTGGAAAAAAGTACGTTACGGTGGTGGATTGGGTCTAGGATTCGGAAACAACATCTTTAACCTACAAGTTTCTCCTAGTGCCATCTATGAGGCCAACACCTATTATGCCACTGGTTTTGGACTGCAATTGAACTATGCCAAATTTGGCGATGATAAATTTTTAGGATATGGCGCCTCTTGGATGAATTTTTTTAATCCGATACCCGCTATTCAACTTTCAACCGAATTGGAACAGTGGCGCGTGAATCTTTCCAATGATTCTTTTGGGACGGTAATTGAAGATGATTATTGGCTAACCTCACTCTTTTTAGGAATCGGTTATCGAAGCAACGGTATTACCTTCGGCATTCGATACGATGTTTTATATGATGAGGAAAGGAGTATTTATGCTGACCCATGGATACCGTTTGTCCGAGTCTTCTTCTAGGGGCTCCTTGAATCACAATTCGGTGAAACCTTTTGCCACATTACCTTCTTGGTTCAGAAGATAAAAAAGAGGGCATGTGCCCTCTTCTTACTTTATTGGAACTAGTTATACTAAACGGTTTCCTTCTCGTATTTCCTGATCTTCTTTTCCCAGTTCCATGCTGAGCCCACAGCATCATCCAAAGTTGATTGGGCTTTCCAACCGAGAACTTCATTGGCCTTATCGGTATCTGCATAGGCTTGTATTACATCACCAGCCCTTCTCGGCGCAATCCTATAATTCAATTTTTCACCGGAAACACGTTCAAAACTCTGAATTACTTCCAATACTGAACTTCCAGTACCCGTACCGAGATTAAAAACCTCAAAGTTGCTAGTATTCTTACCATCAACAAGGCGCTGCAATGCGGCTACATGAGCTTTTGCCAAATCCACGACATGAATGTAATCGCGAATACAAGTGCCATCTGCAGTAGGATAATCATCACCGAATACTGAAAGCTGTTCGCGCATACCCACGCCGGTCTGCGTAATAAACGGTACCAAATTTTGAGGAACTCCTGTTGGTAATTCACCTATTTCATTGCTTGGGTGCGCACCAATCGGATTAAAATATCGCAAGGCAATAGATGCCAATTGAGGGTTCACCTTACAGACATCTTTAATGATTTCTTCACCCACTTGTTTTGTATTTCCATATGGAGATTCTGCAGGCTTAACGGGGGCATCTTCAGTAATTGGCATTTTATCTGCTTGACCGTACACGGTGCACGAAGAACTAAAGATGAAATTGGCACTTCCTTTCTTAGTCAGCTCTTGCAATATATAAACCAAAACACCTAAGTTATTTTCGTAATACAGCAACGGATTTTCAACACTTTCTCCGACGGCCTTGGACGCCGCGAAATGAATAACACCAATGACATCATCATGTTTTGAAAAGAAGGCTTGAACCTTTGCCTTTTCTCTTAAATCAAACTTTTCAAAATGAGGTCTCTGCCCAGTTATTGCGACAATGCCATCAAGGACATCTTCTGTTGAATTCGAGCAATTGTCAACAATTACCACCTCAAAACCTTCGTTTTGAAGTTCAACCACGGTATGGGAACCTATAAATCCAAGTCCTCCGGTTACCAATATTTTTTTACCCATTTTATGTATTTACAAATTCAATGACCAGTTTTGTAATGAACGCTATCTGTTCGTCATCCAATTCAGTATGCATCGGTAATGAAATTACTTCTTTGACCAAAGTGTTGGTGACCTCAAAATCTTGTTCATCATACCTACTATCCACATACGCTTTTTGTCGATGTAATGGTATGGGATAGTATACACCACATGGAACGCCATTTTCA
>CAYNUM010000002.1:0-17425 GCA_964400025.1 uncultured Croceivirga sp. | reverse complement strand
CAATGAAACTTCGGGCAGATCAAGGCCTTCCCGTAATAGGTTAACGCCTACCAATACGTCAAAAATTCCCTTTCGTAGGTCCTGCATGATTTCCACCCGTTCAAGCGTGTCAACATCACTATGAATATACCGGCAGCGAATATCGATTCGAGTCAAGTATTTGACCAATTCCTCGGCCATTCGTTTGGTCAGGGTAGTGACCAAAGTTCTTTCATCAAGCTCAACTCTTTTTTGAATTTCCTCAATCAAATCATCAATTTGATTCAAACTGGGTCGCACTTCGATAATGGGATCCAATAGACCCGTCGGGCGAATGACTTGCTCCACATAAATACCTTCACTCAATTGTAGTTCATAATCGGCAGGGGTGGCACTTACATAGATAGCCTGGTTTTGTAAGGCTTCAAATTCCTCAAATTTCAAGGGCCTGTTGTCCAAAGCTGCTGGAAGTCTAAAGCCATACTCCACCAAGTTTTCCTTTCTTGAACGGTCACCACCGTACATTGCATGCACCTGTGGAATGGTCACGTGGCTTTCATCAATGACCATTAGGTAATCGTCGGGAAAATAGTCGAGTAGGCAAAAGGGTCTTGTGCCCGGCTTTCTTCCATCCAAATATCTTGAGTAGTTCTCGATACCAGAGCAATACCCAAGCTCACGGATCATTTCAAGATCAAAGTTGGTGCGTTCCTCAAGTCGTTTGGCTTCCAAAGGCCTACCAATTTCCTTAAAATAGTCTATCTGTTTCACCAAATCATCTTGAATATCCCTAATGGCATTCTGTAAAATGTCTGGGGAGGTGACAAACATGTTGGCTGGATATATATTCAGCGTATCGTAAATTTCCAAGACGGAATTGTTGTGCGGATCCAAGGCCTCAATTTCTTCTATTTCATCTCCAAAAAAGTGAATGCGGAACGCATGGTCTGCATATCCCGGAAAGACATCAACAACATCACCCTTTACCCTGAAATTGCCATTTCTAAAGTCTGCCGTTGTTCGTGAATAGAGGCTCTGTACCAATTGGTGCAACAATTTGGTTCGAGAGATAACTTGGTCGCGGTGTATGGAAATGACATTCTTTTGGAATTCAATTGGGTTTCCAATACCATACAGGCATGATACAGAGGCGACCACCAAAACATCACGTCTTCCTGATAATAATGATGAGGTTGTACTCAGTCGAAGTTTCTCAATATCCTCATTAATAGATAGGTCTTTTTCAATATAAGTCCCACTCGTTGGTATGTATGCCTCCGGTTGATAATAATCGTAATACGATACGAAATACTCAATGGCATTATTTGGGAAAAACTGTTTGAACTCTGAATATAGCTGGGCTGCTAAGGTTTTGTTGTGTGCCAATACCAGCGTAGGGCGTTGCACTTCTGCAACTACATTGGCAACGGTAAAGGTTTTACCCGAACCAGTCACGCCCAGCAAGGTTTGGTGAGGATCTCCAGCGCGAATACCATCTGAAAGTTGTTGAATCGCCTGGGGTTGGTCTCCAGTAGGATTAAATTCTGAAACGACCTTAAATTTCATAATTTAAAAATACGAAAGGCTAGAAAAAACCTATCGTTTTAGTGTGAAATTACCCTGAACCATATCTCCATCTTCGCGAACGGCTTTGAACCAATATCCACCCGCTGGGAGAGGCCTTCCATTATAGGTGCCATCCCAACCAGGGCCATTTTGATCAATTTGTTTTAAAAGCTTACCATAGCGGTCAAAAATCTGAATGGTCAGTAGGCGTATTTCTTCACCCGCTACCGGTTGTATAAACTGCCAAGTTTCATTCGTGCCATCGCCGTTGGGGGTGAAAAATTTTGGAAACCCTTCAACGGTCAGGTCTTGTTCAAAGGTCTCTTCTACAATTCCACAACCATTTTTGTCCCTAACATAAATGGTGTGGGTTCCTGGGGTGACGTTCCTAAAAACATTACTATCTTGATAGGGACCGTTGATATCATCAATGGCGTACTCGTAATCCCCAATTCCCGAGGCCAGTACGGTAATATCAAGTCCTAAGGCCGTATCACGTATTTCCAGATTATCTATAGTTGCGACTTCAGAAGAGACAACATCAAATTCGAGAACCGTGGGACACTCCACAACACCACCTGGCTGAGAGACCACCGAATACGCCTCAAGGTAATATTCACCGGTTTCCGAGATGGTAATTTCAGTATCTTCAGAGATAAGGGCATCGCTTCCACCAAATTGATCAACACGAAACCATCTGTAGCCATCGGCCCCCGTTGGTGCAGTTACGGTTAACGGGTCTTGGTTTTCACAAAAGGAAAAAACCTCGGGCAAGGTGACATCGGGATTTAAGGTAATGAATTCCCCAGTTGTAGTATCTAGAAAAGGCCCACATCCCAGAAGTGTTGAAAAAGATTCTTCAGTACAACCTATTGCATCACCTGAATCGTTAAACGGGATTATGGTTATGAAAAATGTTAAGTTAGGATCAAAATCGATTACAAAAGTCGAGTTGCTGGTGAAGTTGGCACTATCCAATACATCCGTTCCTCCCGGAGTAGTACCAATACTAACCCGATAACCAGTAGCACCTGGCACTGGTACCCATTCAATAAGTGGGGTCAATGGAACATTAACTGCCCCATTTAAGGGGCTCACCAAATTGGTACAACTTGGCAATGGAGAAACCTCGCGGGTCGTAAAGCTGAATTCCTGACATGGACTTGCTGACCCGTTTTCATTTTTTGGAATTATCTGAACGAAGATTTCCGTATTTGGCGGAAATTCTGTAGGAGGGAAAAAATTTAAACTTTGCAGATCGTTTTGCACAAATAAATCACCTAATCCCGGCGCCGTGCCAATGGTAATGTCATAGCTGGTTGCAGTAGAAGCATATAACCAAGAAATATTGGTAAAGACACTAACTCCCGTTGCTCCATCCGCAGGCACTACCATTTGTGTACAACCTGGGGCCGTGGTGACATCTTCTGTCCTGAAGGAATAGCCATCACAAACAATATCATCCCCACCTCCACTTTGTGCAAAAAAGCTCAGAATTATAGTTACAAATATTTCAGTGTTTTCTGGTAGTCCTAATGGCGGAGTATATGAGGTAGCACTGCCCACAACAGCATCAGCAATATCATTATCGCCAGGAGTGGTGCCCAACAATATTTGGTAACCCGGAACACCCGGTACCAAATCCCACGTAATGGTAGCGTCCACAGGAACATCAACCGCTCCGTTGAGCGGACTGACCAAATCGGGACAATCTTGTGAAAAGGCGTATGTAGCCCACAAGAAAAAAGTAATTTGGAGCAATTTTTTCATCATACAGCATCAGTCGAACACTGTAATATACTACAAATCGCGTTTTTTCAAAAGCGCATAGGACAAATAGATGAAAATAGCCGTCCAGCCGAGTACAATTAACATTTCATACCAATGTACATGGTAGTCCAGTTCAAATTCTTCACCAATTTGATTGGCAACATTTTGAACAGCACTCAGTCTTGTAAATGGTTCATCAATCAATTTGAACATTGCGTTCAACGGAAAAAAGGCCATTACTGCATCTGTAGAAGGACCATCAAACACCTTCCATCGTAACATACCCCTCACGAATCCTTCAAATATTTGCCAAAGGATTAAAAAACCAAGTGCGAATGCTGAACGCTTGACGAAGATTCCTAGAAAAAGACAAAATGAAAAGAAGCCAACCAATTTTATGAAAAAGGCCAAGAGAAACTCCAAATCGGAAAAGATGATGGAAAGTTCATTGTAGTCCGAGTAAATCAGGCCCAATATCATGGAAACAACAAATACAAAAACCGTTGATATTGCCGCGAACGATATAACCGTCAAAAATTTGGATAGAATAAATTCTTTCTTTGATAGCCCATCAATCAGGTTTTGTTTAATGGTCTTATTACTGTATTCGTTGGCCATCATTGAAACGATAACAATCGCCAAAAATAGCTTGAAGATTGCGGTCATAAAGGTATTGAAGTGCCATATATAGGGAAAATTAAAAATACCCTGTTCGGCCAAATGAAACTTAACTGGGCCGATGTCAAATTTTATGGCAGCTATTAACGCTATCGAAGTTAGCAGCACAAAATAACTGGTAATCAAAACCTTACTTGCCCGATTATTCCAAAGTTTTATGAATTCTATTTGCAGTAATCTGACCATGGTCTATGAATTTTTGGTTAAGGTTAAAAACTGTTCTTCCAAGCTTTCCCTTCGTTTTACCAAATGGGACAATACGATACCTTTCTCAAATAGCAATTTGTTCAGCTCTTCGGCGTTCATTTCCTCTTTCAAGTATGCGGTCAATGTGCCATTTTCCCCAGATATATTTCCAAAACTGGCATGCTTTGATAAAATGTCTTTTAGTTCTGGCATATTGGCAGTCCGCAATTCAAAAAAGCCATGACTCGCCAGCATGCTATCAACAGGCCCGGAATATAATTTTTCGCCTTTTCTGAGAATGACCACATGACTACAAACTTTTTCAACTTCGTCCAACAAATGGGAGGCAAGCAGTATTGTCGTGCCTTGAGCGGCAATTTTTTTGATGATTTCACGAATCTGATGAATACCGGCTGGATCTAGGCCATTGGTAGGTTCATCCAATATTAAAATTTCTGGATCATTGAGTAGGGCAGAGGCTATCGCCAAGCGTTGCTTCATACCCAAAGAGTAGGTCTTGAATTTACTGTTCTTTCGTTCCAACAAACCCACCAACTCCAATTTTTCATGAATTTTATCCTCTGATACCTCCTTAATCTTACAAACCAGTTTAAGGTTTTTTTCGGCAGACATATAGGGATAGAAATTTGGCCTTTCAATGATAGCGCCGACTTTTTTCAGGGCTTGATGTGTGGATGTATTGCCATCAAACCAACTGAAATCTCCAGCTGTTCGATTTACTACATTTAAAATGATTCCAAGCGTAGTGGATTTTCCACTACCATTGGGGCCTAATATGCCATAAACGTTACCTTTTTCAATCGTAAAGGAAAGGTTCTTAACAGCGGTTAAGGACCCAAATTTTTTCGTAAGGTTATTGACCGTGAGAATGGTTTCCAATGGAAGTTTCGTTTTTTGGTTGATACCTACTTGACGAACCTATGCGAAAAATGTTACATAAAACCGTGAAAAACTGTCTAACCCTTGATTGGCGTTAGTTTCTGTTTACACGATAGGTTATTCTTCTATTGGTAATGATAGTTGTCGGCTGAATCATGTTAACGGTGACGTCAACACTAGGATTATCAGTCGTAATATTTAAATCGGTTTGGTCTTGGGTATTGGTTGCAGTATTTGTATAAACCTCTGAACTATTATAAATGTTCACCATCCCCGCTCTAGCCGTCAATGTCAAAGTTTCTAATTGGCCTGGATTCAGACTTCCTACATTCCAGTTGGGATAGCTGAATGAGCCTGAAGTCACTGATGCAGAAAGAAATTCCAATCCATTGGGTAGCAAATCAGTTACTACCAAATTGGTTGCCGTATTATCCCAAAAGTTGGTAACTGTAATGGTAAAGTTTACGGTATCACCATCTGCAACATTATTTTGGTCAACCGTCTTGTCGAGCACAATATCAGGATCACAATAATAAACGGCAATCGAGTTGGAGTCATAGGTACATGGTCCTCTGGTAACCCTTAAATAATAATCGCCGGCCACTGTAGCAGTATACGTAGAGGTAGTCGCACCTGGAATTAGGACTCCATCCCCATACCATTGGTAGGCGTCGAATGATTCTCCACTTGCAATCTCCAATACTGCTCCAGGCAAACAATTGTTTCCCGTAATCTGCAAATTAATATCTGGGACTGTGTCAAAACCTGAATAATATCCGGCAACACCTCTGGCCCCGTTGAAACCAAAGAAACCTACGGCAATTGGACCGGAAGATTGTACACTTACGTTTCCGGTCAAGTTTGGCAGGTAAAAAGTTTTCCAATCTGGAGTTCCAGCTACGGCTGATGAAGCAGGCAAAGTTACAATGCCGCTGCCGTCAGTAACTATTATATTCGCATCAGGAGTAGTAGTTGCGGCAATAATTGTGACCCCACCGGTAATGGTGACTCCAGCAGCATCCGTAATACTTGGAATGTTATCCATGGTATCGGGCAGCAGACAATTTACGGGTGCAACAAAGTTAAGACCTTGGGTATAGGCGGCAGTCGACCCGCCGACACATTGATAGGCATAGACATCTTTTGATGTTTCCACATACATGTTTGACCCTACCGTATTGGCAGAATAATTACTACTGGGAATCTCAAAGAAATCCCCTTCATTAATCGTGGCAATAGGGGTGCCCGAACCGTTTACAAAAATCTGTGTGTTGTTTTCAGTGGCAATGATTAATGGAAATTCGGTCCAACCGTTGGTATTACCATTACCCCTTACAAATACATATTCCTTCCCCAAGCGGTTTTCTGGAACGGGCTGGTCGATACCTGCATCTCGGTTGCTCGACCCGACCTGACGGCCGTAGTTCAATGAACCATTGCTGATGACGATATCTCTATCTGCCTCAACTGAAGCCCCAATCCATCCGCGTTCATGGGCTAAAGTAGGCGAGGTACCAATATAGGTTTCAAATACAAAAGATTCGTTGGCATCGAGCGTAATCGTATAGGAGTCTGCCGTGATACCTGCCCGATCGCTACCAACCCTAAATTCACAGTTGGGATCATACCCGGAAAGGGTTATGGTTGTATTGTCTTCGGTAGCCATAATGCCCAATGTATTGGATTTGGAGACTTGACTTCCCAAATTGGGTACACCGCCCCATTTAAAGCTCTGCCCAAGGGCAGCTCTACCTTTTGACGTCAATGAAGCGCCTTGCGCTCCTGAATTCCCGCGATAATTCACATAAAAGTTCTCCCCTCCGGTAGACTCAAAACGTAGTCCACTGTTGGTCAGTACAACTCCCGTATTTGAATCATCAACTAGGGTTACATTGTTGTTGCCGTTTCCTAAATTATAAATCGCCGGAGAAGCATTAGATATAGAAAATGAAGTTATTGGGGTTAAATTCGTTCCTTGGTAGACATTTACTGTGAAGGCACTAGTCTCCGGAGTTGATAGGTATACCGCTTGTTGCTGAATGGCACCATTGTTTTGACCTTGCCTTAAGGGTGGTAAATAGTGCAGGTCGCTGAGCTGTGCCTGAGCAAGCGTTCCCGTGAGTACTATGATAGTAAAAATGAGATTTCTCACTTTTTTCACTTATAGATAATTGACTTATAGGCTGTTTCGGCTAATTTACCCAGACACCGCACGATTCGACAAGTGTTTGTTGCGTATGGTTTATATTATGTGGTATGTGCTTAAAAAAGTAACACCGGCCGTTTTCCTTAGGAAAAAGCCGGTGCTTTGTTCCATATTTCTATTATCTATCGATATAGAGTGAAGTTTCCAATAAATTCCCTTTCATCGGCTAGACCGTTAAGTTTGATAATATACCAATAGTCGCCTGTTGGCATATCACTTAGGTTGTATTGGCCATCCCAATTATCTGCGTTTCCGCCGAACTCATAAAGCGTACGACCGTATCTGTCATAAACTTTAATGAAAATATTATCATATTGCTCGATATTTCTGGGTGCCCATGTATCATTTTGTCCGTCTCCGTCTGGGGTAAAGAATTTTGGAATTTCCACATCAATGAATTCCATAAATATCTCTCCAGTAACGCTACATCCGTTTTCATCCGTTACGGTAATCATATAGGATGCCGTTTCAGTGATATAGAATTCTGTATCGCTAGTTGGAGTTTCATCGTTGAAAACAAAAGTGTAGTTACCAGAACCCCCTGTGGCCAATGCTGAAATCGTATTGATGTTACCTTCGGATAATTGAAGCTCCAAAGGCTCAAATTCAGTAACCGTGAAATCATAGGTATTGGAACAGCCGTTACTATGAAGTACGGTGATAAAATGATCGCCTCCCATCAAGCCGGTAAAAGTACCATCCAATACCATTTGCGCGGGATCATCGGTATCTAAACCGTAAAGTACTTCAGAAAGAACGGTTTGATCTTCAAAAGTGATGCTCACTTGATTTGACGTAATACCGTTATCACAGAAGTATTCAACTACAGGTTCGCCAGCCAAATTTACGCCTGAACGTACTTCAAAGATTTGAGTGGTCTCACAGCCATTCGCATCCCTAATGAACAACACATGGGTGCCGCTGGCCAAATCAGTATATTGGAACACATCTTGTACAAAGTCTTCGGCAGCATTGCTGTTCAAACTTGTAAAATAAGGCGCGGTACCCCCGATAACATCGATGGTAACCGTACCATCTGCACTTTCAAAACAGATTTCATCGGTAATAGTAATCGTATCTACTGCCAATGGGTCAGGTGCCACTATATCGAATTCTACTACTTCAAAGCAACCGTTGCCATCTTGTACAATGACCGTATAACTACCTGCTGCTAGCTCATCAAAACTGTTTTCATCATCAAATTGGTCTAGATTTGGTGAAATGGCATATTGATAGTTTCCTGCGCCACCTTGCACATCTAAGGTAATGGCACCATCCGTTACATCTGAACAAGTGATTTGGGTAATAGTTGGAGTCACAATCATGGCCGTAGGCTCGTCAATTACAATGGCTTCAGAAACAACCTCGCAATCTTCACTTTGTACCCTAACATAGTAGGTTCCTGAAGCTAGGTCTGCGAAAGTGCCATCTGCTTGATTTGGTCGAACTTCATCGGTTGCAGCCATATCTCTGAACAGGGCGTATTGATAGTTGCCAAGACCGCCTTGTGCATCCGCGCTAATTAAGGCCGTACTGTCATTGGCACAATTAATTAAGGCGGCAGTGGTATCCAATGACACGGTTAAATCCTCAACGGCTTCCACACTGATTCTATTTGATATGATAGAAACGCAGTTATCGCTATCCATTATGTAGAACTGGTACTCGCCAACTGCCACATTAGTAAACAAATGGGTATCAGTGCTTACGTTCTCATTCATAGCATTGAAGGTCACTCCATCGCTACTCCATTGATAGGGTCCTGTTCCTCCTGAAGCTACCAACAGAAGTTCAGCGCCAAATTGACAACTCATCGGTCTGTTAGTCACCAATAGTGCTTCAACATCAGATGGGTCCACAATTTGTACGATAGTACTTTCAAATTCGCAACCGATATCATCCATGACAGAAACACTATAGAACCCAGCACCCAGATTATTAAAATCTGGAGTGGTCTGTGATACTGTGGAAATCAATAGTACAGAGCCCGCGGCATCACTATAGGTGTTCAGCACGAATCTATGATTGGTTGTGATATTTCTTGGATTCAATGCAAAAGATACTGAGGCATCAGTGTCGCCTTGACACGTTAGGGTCGTATTCGAAATTGTACCTGTAATTGGGTCAGGTAAAATTAGGACGAAGTGGTTGGCAAATACTTCAGTACAACCACGTGCATCGGTAACCTCAATGGAATATTGACCTGCAGATAACGATTCAAATAAATTTGAATTGACATTTGCCACAGTAACTGGTGTACCACCACTTCTGGTTAGGGTAATGGTATATGGTGCCTCACCACCGTTTGGATTAATCATTGCAGAACCCTCACCATCAGCACAACCTACTTCAGTAAGTGTTATTGGATCTAAGTCAATAGGTGCAGACGGTGTGGTGATGACGAATAATCTTTCTTGGAAACAATCTGGGAATGCGTCTTGAGTTACCCTGATGATATAACTTCCGGCGGCCACTGGTATGCTTGTGATTGTGCCAGATCCCGTAAACGTTCCGGCATCATCGGTCCTCGTTGTGGCGCTTCCATCATCGTTCAATACTTCCCAGTTATAATCTCCAACATAGGTAGCATCTGAGATGGTTAAATCCATGCTTCCATCTCCTCCGAAACAAACTACATTGGTAATATTGCTTACCCCAATATCGAAGGTGTTCGGATCGGTTACAGTATGATCTACAAATATTTCACAACCTGTAGTTATGTTCAGTACGCCAAAGGTGTGAACACCAACACCGAGACCGGTAAATTGATTGTCACCAGGTGCATTGTACACTGTAGATGGCAGCATTCTGAACTGGTAGTTCAATGGGTTGGTACCAAAATTGGTAATACTACCATTCACGTTGATGATTTCAATAGCTTCGGTCGGACTTGGACAGCTAATAGGGCTCACCACGTTCACTGTGGCAGTGTTTTGCAATTCATCAAATGGTTGAATTGTGGCCGTAGTACTTCCGAAACAACCCGTGTCATCGTAGACGTTTATGGTATACACCCCACCAGCAAAATCGGTTTCAAAGTAGGTATTGCTTGTACTCGATTGAACGGTTACAGGTGCTTCAACAGCTACTGTATTTGGATCATCTTCTTCAATGAACTCATAGCGGATGAAGGTTGAACTACCTCCTGAGGCACTTACGGTAATTGAGGCATTTTCTGCCGTATTATCGGTGGAACAACCAAACTCAACTATGGTTGGTGCCCCAACGGAAATAATGGCTGGTTCCGTTATTGGAATATCAACACTATTTACAGCGCAGTTATTTGTTGCGGCGTCTCCTGTAACGGTTACCACGTAGCCCACGCCGGTTGTTGGGGCCAATCCGGTAAATGTCGCTGAGTTTGCTGTCGTACTTGTGGGTGAAATACTTGTCGCTACACCGTCCATAGATGTAATCTCAAAAGCGTAGGGAGCTGCTGCACCGTTGGCGGTTGAGATGGTTATCGTGCCGTCACTGACACCCGAACAAGATACGTTTGAAACCACAGGTGGGTTTAGCACGGGTTCTATTCGCGCAGGAACATTTATCGTAAATACTCTATCACAGTTTGCACTACTTGGCGTGTTCGTGTCAAAAATGGTAATCGTATAATCACCAGGTAATGGAGCGGCATAATCAAACGTATTTGCAGGAACAGGTCCTTGAATTACAGCAGGTGCTCCCGCCGTATTTGTTATGTTGTATTCGTAACTACCGGATCCATCTAAGATTTCAATGCTTATGGTGGCATCAGGAGCTACTGTACAATCCATTAATTTGGTCAATGTTGCATTGGCAGATAATACTGGATTGACCACAAAATTACTTTCTAAGGCAGTACAGCCATTGCCGTCCATAACATATACATCATAAGCTCCTGGAGTAACGTTGGTAAATATACCGGCGTTATCCTCGTAAGTTGTCGGTGCAGGGCTGCCATTCGGAACCATTGCATAGTGAAGACCACCAGCTGCCGAAGCACCGGCTGCGGTGACCGTTATCGGAGCAACACAATTATCTTGACTTACGCTTAAGGTTGGATTCGGTGAAAGTGATAAAGACACCGTATTCGTCACAAAATTACAACCATATTGGTCGAATAAAGTTACGGTATAGCTGCCTGCAGGTGAGTTCACCGGAATTTCAACCGGGTTGTCCAATGTTCCGGTCAAAGCGGTAAAACCAGCTGGACCTGTAATATCATAGGTATATGGTGCACCACCACCACCAGAAATTCCGGTAATTGAAATCAGACCGGGCAAATTACACGAGATATCTCGGGTTACCGTTGCCGTTGCGTTTAAAGGTGCCAATTCAGGAACATATGCATTTTCACTAGCTCCCCGACACGCTTCGGTGGTATTGTCAGCTTGTACCTGGGTAACTTCAATATAATAATCGCCTTCGCCCAATGGAATTCCTGTTGTCACGGTAGAATTAAATGGGACATTACCGCCACTTGTTTCTATAGGTGTAGTATTACCGACTTCATAAATTTCCCAATGCATATTTGGGTATGCAGTGTCTGGTGAAATGGTAAATGCAATTGCACCACTCAGGGTTCCAGAACATGTAGGAGTAATATCAGTAGAAAACTGAATAGGAAGATTGGTAACGACATCATTGACATTAACAGTGCTTGAACGAACACAATTGTCATTTTGGACATAAAAAACATACGTCCTTCCAGGAACCAATAATGGTAATCCTGGCATTTGCGGTGTTGTTGGGTCAATATTTGCAAAAGTATGTGTAGTACCGTGAGGTAAATTCGCAGTCCAAACTGCCGTTGTCTCGTCAAAATTTGCTGGATCGTCAGTATAAGTATAGCTATAACCTGCTGCAATATCTCCCTCTTGTCCTCGAACAGTGACTTGTAGTTCATTACAATTTAGTATTTGAGGAAAAAGTGTAATATCCAAATCATCTACAGGGAAAGGAATAATGAATCTGTCGAAATCTTTTTGGCAAACCGTTCCACTTGCTAGGGTAACCCGGATAGAAGGAAATACGGCTGTTCCAGAAGTATAATTTCTTATTTCATGGCTATTACCCCAAGTTGTACCGCCGTCGGAACTATATTCCACAGTGCCTGCCGGGGTTACAACATTAATGAAGTCAAAACCGAAATCGGCAGGTGTATCCCCGCAATCATTAGGAAATACTGGATCAATATCTGCTGTAATTTCAATAGCGTTATTGATTGTGTGCGTAGTTGAGGTAACATTACACCCATTTGCGTCGGTAATGGTCACTTGATAATCACCAACCCCAATTCCACTGTAGTTCAGTGTTGTTGTTGATATATTGCTGTTACTTCTACTATAATCGATTCCATCAGCGGGTGAAAGATCGGTCAGGGTATATGTATAAGGCGCTGTACCACCTGTTACCGTAATGTCCACTTCACCAAGTCCATCGAAACATTCAGAATCTGTTGGAACCGCACTTACGGATAAAGCAGTTACCGGGGTGAAAATAAAATCTTCCCTAACAGCAGTACAAATAGCCGGAGCACCGTTATTATCCTGTACATATACATCGAAACCGGCAGGGTTGGCGGTGGCCAATACATCGGTAATCGTCAAGGTATTTGTGGTGGTATATAAGCCAGCCGGACTGGTATTTGCTGGTACAATGGCATAAAGTAGGGTGCCATTACCGCCAGTTGCATTGGCAGTTATCAAACCGTCGTTACATGCACTTAGTGGGGTGATATCAACATCCAATGTCAATAGTGGACTGATAATCACTGTCTGAGTATTTGCAGTGGTGGGGCAACCCAGTTGGTCACGTACCTCAATATCATAACTTCCAGCAGATAGACCTGTAAAAGTATAGCTGGTTGCTGAAGAAGGCGTAGGGGCAATCCATGGCCCACCATCAATCCTAAATTCATACTCTCCGTTTCCTGAAGTCACATTGACTAAAATAGTACCGTCATTACTGCCTGAATAACATGCTGTGGTCGTGGTATCAAATACTAGATTGGCAGGGGGTGCAACAGTTATGGCATTTGCCAATGGCAATAGTACTTCACAAGCATTGTTATCTAGTACTCGAACCAAATAGCTTCCATCAGTTACATTGGTAAAGGTCGAACTGGCCTGGAAAGGTGCGATTATCGTTCCGCTGGTATCCTCCAATTGATATTCGTATCCAGGATTTCCCCCATTTGCCGAAGCTTCTAAAGTAGCACCCGTATTGAAACAGGTATAAATTGCATCAAGACTTAATGCAGGAACGATTGCCGTTGGTTCGGTCAATGTAACCGTAAAATCAACTTTACAAGAATCATCACCGGCGCGTCTCACATAAATGGTATAAGTACCATCACCTAGGTTGGCCGGTGTCACAAACGGTGAGCTCGTCTCAGGAGCAGACCAGGAGCTGTCATCGAACGAATATTCAAATCCTCCCGCTCCAAAATTAGATACCTCAAATTCTATAAATCCATCTGCCACGGCATTACAACTAGGGTCTGTGGCACCCAGCAATTGCGCTTCGAATGCCTGATCGCCCGCCACAGGTATCTGTAAATCTTGGGTCGATGGACACACCTCAGGTATTTGGAATGCTGTAATATCATCTAAAATCAAATCGTTACCATCGTTGCTATTGACGTTATTTCTAAAAACAATATCAATATCAGTATTCGCACCAGGATTGAAGGAAATCGTACGTTCATGCCAGTCGGTGTCACTGGTGTTCTTTGGTATTTCAGTTAAAGTGCCAGCAGGTTCTGAAGCCACTTGACTGTGAATGATGGTGCCTGAACTATCTAAGATTTCAATCAAAACTTCTGGATTGTTACCGGCTCCGCCAAGGTTCATTAGGTTGTAGGCCCAAAAATTGATTGTGATTTCTTCATTGGGTAATACCTCCAAATCTCTTCTTGCCCACAAAACTGAATTTAGAACAGGGCTACCCGTGTCAGAGAAGGTACTGACATCGATGGCCAGGAATCGACCATCGGTCAATCCAGTATGATCTTGAGGACTTGTAAAGAACGAAAGTGGGTTGGTTACAAAATTGGTCACGGTGTACTCCCCGTTTACCAAGATTCCGGCTGGACCTCTATTACAGGGCGTTAAAGAACCGTCTTGTGGTTCAAAACAGTAATCTGGACCTATTTCTCCGATTTGGGTATTTGGACCAGCTCCGAAGTTTTCAAAGAACAAGGTTGTCTGATCCGGAGCGATACTACTTGAATATCCTACGGTCACCGTTTGGTTTCCTGATGGAACATTGGTGAAAATGTTGTTATCATCAGGTACATTTGAGGTACCATTTAAGCTATAGGTATAATCGAAATCAGCGGTATTCGAGCTAGAAATTGTTATCGTTCCGGTACCGTCACAGTCATAATCGACCGCGTACGAAAGGGTTGGGTCTGCAACCGGGGTTGGTACCGTGATATCCATGGGGTATTGGCATCCCAGGGCATCTTCAACAAATAGTGTATAATTACCAGGTAACAGGTTTCTTTCGTTTAGAGCACTGAAACTTGCCCCTCCATCGAAGCTATAGGTATACGGTGCTTGACCTCCGTTAGTATTTAAAATTTTGATCAATGCACCAGCTGGATTACATGACGCATCTTCGACAATGGCCGCTGAAGCTGTTAATCGGAAAGGTTGATCAATTTCATAATTCAATGTTTCAATACATCTTGAGGTAGCGGTTCCGCTGGAATCCATTACCGTTATGGTGTAGAAACCTGCAGGTAGATTGGTAAAGGTATTTGCCGTTTGAAAATTGGTTCCATCCAAGCTGTACTCGTATGGTGCTGTTCCTCCGGTAACCGTAATGGTCAGTGTAGAACTTGAGGTATCTGCACAAACAATATCTGAATGTGATGCCGAAATGGACGGAGTGCCCAAATAATCCAAGCTCACTTCATTTGAAAAGTTATGACATCCGTTGTCATCGAATACAATAAAAACGTAATCAGCTGCATCAGCTGCATCAGTAAAAGTGAAGTTGGTTGCCGTTTGCAGGTCACCTGTGGGTATATCAGAAATACTTGGTGGACTCGGATATTGATCCACACCATCAATACTCCAAATTGCCATTTGATAATCAGGATTCGGACTACCACCATTTGGAGTTAGGGTAATTACCCCAGGGTTACAAGTAATGTTATCAGTGGTAACAGCAGATAAAGTAAGTTCTGGAATCTCAGGTACGTTAACACTCCTGGTCTCAGAACAGCCGTCTGCAGTAGTGGTAATCACTAAATAGTCTCCAGGGTTTACATCCGTAAACGTGTAGGTATTGTCACTTGATGCAAGGTTGCTGTCTACAAAGGTTCCAGCTCCACCATTGCTACCATCATCCAAACGAAGTTCATAGTTGTAGTTTGGTAATACGTTTAAAACTTGAATCTCTATCGAACCAAGGGCATTACATTCTGCCGCAACAGGATTGATATTTACTTGGAAATCGCGCTCAAGAATACCAATGTCTTCTGTTTCAAAAATACAAGCTCCAGCAATTGGGTCACCTGTAACAGGGTTCAATTGAGTAACTTGAACGTAATAAGAACCGCTTGTTGTAATATCAAAACTTGGCCCATTATTGGCTGAAAACGGAACAACAATATTATCGTTCGAAGCATCTACCAACTGAAACCCGTATCCAGAACCAATATTTGTAATTCTGATATTACCAGGGGTACTACACAAAATGTCTTCTGAAGTATGCTGTAGATCCAGATTGTTTTCAAAAACATTGAAGTAAAAGCGAGAAAAACAACCATTTAAGTAATTGATGACCACCCGATACTCACCGGCCTCTGTAATTTCATAGTTATTTTGAATGGCCAAATCAGTCCATGAACAAGTAGCGTTTTTATTGGCACAGTCATCTCCCGTATCGGTACAACTTGCCTCATCCAATTGTTGCCAAACAATACTATCGGCATCCGTAATACCAAGTTGAATCAATGCTGAGTCACTATCACCACACAAGAATATTTTTGGAAGTAAATCACCGTCTATGGAACAAGTAACTATTTCACCCTGTAGGTCATTGTCTGGATTGGCATCGGAATTTACCTGGTTGAAGAAATCAATAATGGGGTTGGTCTGTGTTGTGCCAAAACGCTCAACGGTTATTAACTCTACCATATCGGCACAGCCGGTAGCACCAGACTTTTCTACGATATAATTTCCGATATCAGTCACTAAAAGCGTACTTGGATCACCATCAGGGTCACCATCATTTATTGGAGTCTCAGTACCGTCTATTTGTCCGTTTCCGTTGGTGTCTAAAGCCCAAGTGTAGGTTGTAAATCCAGAGCCGGCCGATAGTATGGCGTTATCACCACACAATTGAACCGTGCGCGCTTGACTACAGTTCCCTAAATCATTGATGTTGTTGTTGGCCACTTCAGGAACCACGGCACAAGGAAAATTAGAGATGCCAGGTTCGTCGGTGAAAACAGTGGTATTAATCACCCCTTGAAATGTGGTGTAGGCCTCATTTATCAATGTGTCTGCACATGCATTTACGAATTCAGAACAGTCGGCTGAAAGTGTCACCAAAATTCGAATTGTATATTCTGGATCACCTACTTCAACCAAGTTATCTGGAATAGTAAAAGTTATTTCATTAGTTGCCGGATTTAGAGGAGATGCTGTCACACCAACAGCATCAGAAGTATCTATTCCATCCAAAGTAACATTGTCAGGAAGCACATTTCTTATAGTAAAATTAGTGGCGTTGTCATCACCTGTATTCTGAAAACGAAGCACATATTGATAGCTTTGGCCCAAGCTGATTACCTGGCCATTAATATCTGCACCACCTAAATCTTCAGAAGTATTTCCCAGATAAATCTCTGGTGACACTACCCCCACATAAGAAGCGGCCACAACCGTTCCATCAGAGGAATCAACAGTGGGTACACCTAATCCAAATTCTCCTCCATCGCCACCATCGGCATTGCTATCACTATAAAATTCATTGGCATCACTACATCCATCTCCATCACTATCCAAATCCAAATGGTCAGGGAAACCGTCTGCATCAGTATCACATCCAGCAGTTAGTAGTACACCGCGCATATCTGTAGGTCCTACAACGGTTTGGCCAATTGAAACGGTATTATTTCCTAGAGCGTTCCAAACCACAGCT
>CAYNUM010000001.1:0-17577 GCA_964400025.1 uncultured Croceivirga sp. | reverse complement strand
TGCCCTTTCAGCACTAATATCGCCCCGGTCAAGACGCTGGGTAATATCTTTAACCTCTTGCTTTAAGGCATCTTTTTCTTGTCTTTGAACCCTTTCACGTTGTGCTTCAAGACGCTTTATTTTTCTCTCTGCAGCACTATTCTGGGCAATCGCGCTCTGAAAAAGTAAAATGAATAATAATACTAAAAGCGTAGTGATTTTTCTCATGATGATTTTGATTTACATTCCCATTAATCCCCTCCACCCAAGGATGGAGGGAAAATAACTGGAATCTTGATTGATGAATATTAATTATTTCGGTCGGCTACTGCCGTACGCAGTTTAAAAAAGTTCTCTTTGAGTTTAATGAACAATGGGTTTCGCTGGTCATCATAGATTTCAAGCTCAACCTCATTCAACAATGCCATGGCATCTACTCTACCATTCTGATCCAAGACACTATTGGTCAATAGCTCTCTCTGTGCAGCAAAGAGCAATGAATCTATCTCTGCATCGGTTACGGCTATGGCATTATTTTCCATGGTGTTCACAATGGCCAAAACCTCTTCCAATTTATCAGTGATGGCCAAATCGGTCACTTCTTGAGCATCGTTCAATGGTTCTTTATTCACTATTTGCTCTGTGTGAGCAACCTCAAAACCACTTTCTATGATCGTTTCTTCTAGCACTTGATTTTCAGATACTGCAACAACTTCATTCGATTTCTCTTCAGTCAAAACAGGAGCTGTTATTAGTACCGGATTTTCTTTCTCTAAAACAACCGGCACCTCGTTGGTTTCATCTTCATTTACCACAATAGTTTCCCTATTCATTTCCAATTGTGGCTGAGGATTGAAAAATGCAAAGGATAGAACAGCTAAAAGCGTAAAAGTTGCCGCTATGGCCCACCAATAAGAACCTTTGGAACGACCCTTATTCTCCGTCTCGATTTGAGATGATATTCTTTTCCATGCATCATTCGAAGGAGCAATCTCTCGTGTTTGCAGTTTATCTTTTATATGTTTTTCCAACTTATCCATAATTTCCTTTTTCCACTCGATTGAACAGTATCTTCACTCTGTGAGTCCGTTCGAAGTAATTTTGTTTTGTAATCTTAGATTTTCTTGTAAAAGTTTTCTTGCCTTAAAGAGCTGTGACTTTGATGTTCCTTCAGAAATATTCAGCATTTCAGCAATTTCTTGATGCTTGTAGCCTTCCACTGCATAAAGCACAAAAACCATTTTGTACCCCTCGGGCAGTGCATCTATTAATGCTTGAATATGTTCGACATCCATCAGTGATGTTTCATTGCCAGTATACATCTGCTGGTTGTCGACCATCTCATCATCATACACTACAAACTGCCGTTTTCTCAAATAAGAAATGCTTTCGCGTACCATGATTTTTCGAATCCAGCCTTCAAAACTTCCGCGATGTTCAAAACCCTCCAGACCTTTAAATACCTTTACAAATCCGTTGATCATTACGTCTTCGGCATAGTGTAAATCTTTGATATACTGGCGACAAACGCTCAACATCTTCGGTGCAAACTTGTCATAAATGGCTTGCTGAGCACCTTGATGGCCACTAATAGCACGCTTAATAAGTTGCCTTTCATTACTGTAAAATGAGATGACTTTCAATGGTTCTCGTTTTGTCTTCTATTGTTATAGACGAAGGTAGTTTTAAAAGGGTTGCCCCACACCCAAAAAAATTTGAATGACCTAACACAAATAGCGTTTCATCAATGAAATAGGGCTACTTTTTACGTTCCACTACGTAATTCACCATGAGGGTGAGGGCAGACTTGTAGTCCGAATCTGGGTAGTTGTTCAAAATATCAAGCGCTTCATCTTTAAATTGTATCATTTTTGAAACGGCGTATTCCAATCCACCTTTTTCCTTTACATAGGCAATGACTTCTTTCACGCGCTTTTTGTTCTTATTGTGATTCTTGATGGAATTGATAAGCCATTTCCTTTTACTGGTATCACTTTGATTAAGCGCATAAATCAAGGGCAGTGTCATTTTCTGTTCTTTGATATCAATACCCGTGGGTTTGCCGATACGTTCAGTACCATAATCAAAAAGGTCATCTTTAATTTGAAATGCCATACCGCAGAGTTCACCAAATCTTCGAAAGATTTCTACCTCTTCTGAGTCAGGTTTTACCGAAGCGGCACCCATACTGCAGCAAGCAGCAATTAAGGTGGCTGTTTTTTGACGTATGATATCGTAATAAACTTCCTCCGTAATATCTAATAATCGGGCCTTTTCAATTTGTAACAGCTCGCCCTCGCTCATCGATTTTACCGAGTTGGATATAATCTGCAACAAATCGTAATCGCTGCGTTCCAAGGAAACTAGCAGTCCCTTTGAAAAAAGATAGTCCCCGACCAAAACTGCAATCTTATTCTTCCAAAGTGCGTTTATTGAAAAGAAACCACGGCGTTTGTGACTTTCGTCGACCACATCATCATGCACCAAACTTGCGGTATGAATCAATTCAATAATCGAAGCACCAGTATAGGTACGTTCTGCAACGGTACCCCCATTTAGAATTTTTGCGGTTAGGAAAACGAACATGGGCCGCATCTGCTTTCCTTTTCTATTTACGATGTAATAGGTAATGCGATTGAGCAAGGCGACCTTTGAAGACATAGACTCATGGAACTTTTTTTCAAAAAGCTCCATTTCTTGTTCGATTGGTTCCCGTATTTGCGCAGCAACTTTCATGCGGTTGCCAAAGATAGGCGCAGAAAGCCAAAAGACCTTGAAATTATGACCGAATTACGATTTATTCGCTAACTGTCCGCAAGCTGCATCAATGTCTTTACCTCTTGACCTTCTTATGGTCACTGTAATGTTATTACGTTCCAAGGTTTCCACATAGGTTTGAACCGCCTCTTCAGAAGCTTGTGAAAACTGCCCATCATCAATGGGGTTATATTCAATCAGATTTACTTTAGAAGGTGCAAACTTGCAAAATTGGACCAAGGCATCGGCATCTTTTTGGTTGTCATTGATACCTTGCCAAACCACATATTCATAAGTGATTCGCTTTTTGGTTTTTTGATACCAATATTGCAGTGACTCCCTTAAATCCGAGAGGGGAAAAGTTGCGTTAAAGGGCATAATAGAGGTTCTTACCTCGTCTATCGCTGAGTGCAAGGATACTGCCAAATTAAATTTTACTTCTCCATCGGCCATTTTTCGTATCATTTTTGGCACACCAGAAGTGGATACTGTAATACGCTTTGGAGACATCCCCAACCCCTCGGAAGAAGTAATTTTATCAATGGCCTTCAAGACATTGTTATAGTTCATCAAAGGCTCACCCATTCCCATAAAAACAATATTGCTCAATGGTCGGTCAAAGTACAGTCTACTTTGGTTATCGATGGCAACAACCTGGTCGTAAATCTCATCAGGATTGAGATTTCGCATACGCTTCAATAGTGCGGTAGCACAGAATTTACAATCTAAGCTACAACCTACTTGACTTGATACACAAGCCGTCGTTCGTGTATCTGTGGGAATCAAAACCGACTCCACCACCAAATCATCATGTAGTTGCACCGCATTCTTAATAGTACCATCATTGCTGCGCTGCATTTGGTCGACCCTAATGTGATTAATAACAAAGTTATCTTCAAGCATTTGCCGAGTCTCTTTTGAAATATTGGTCATTACCTCAAAAGAGTGTGCCGATTTCTGCCAAAGCCATTCATATACTTGATTACCTCGAAAGGCCTTATCACCATTAGAGACAAAAAAATCCCGGAGTTGTTCTTTGGTAACTGCACGTATGTCTTTTTTACTTTCTGACATAGCATAAAGGTAGGAAAGAAAAATCCCGACGAGTATCGGGATTTTCAAGATTGCCGCCTTGCCGGGTATATCATTTTATATTTATCTAGATTATCAACATTGCATCGCCATAGGAGTAAAATCTGTACTGCTCTAAAATGGCTTGCTTGTATGATTTTTTCATAAGGTCATGGCCCATGAATGCAGAAATCATCATCAAAAGGGTTGATTTTGGCAAATGAAAATTTGTTACCATACAATCGGCGATACTAAACTCATGAGGAGGGAAAATAAACTTATTGGTCCAACCTTCAAAGGTGTTCAGAGTACGTTCTGATGAAACCGCACTTTCCAGTCCGCGCATCACAGTCGTACCAACCGCACATACTTTTCTTTTATTTGCTTTTGCACTGTTTACTATTTCGGTGGCCTTCTCATCAATAACCAGCTCTTCACTATCCATTTTGTGTTTGGACAAATCTTCTACTTCAACAGGGTTGAACGTACCCAAACCAACGTGTAAAGTGACCTCTGCAAAATCGATGCCCTTGATTTCCAAACGTTTCAACAAGTGCTTTGAAAAGTGCAGCCCAGCGGTAGGCGCCGCTACTGCACCTTCATGTTTTGCATAAATGGTCTGGTACCTATCTTCATCTTCCGGCTCAACCTCTCGCTTGATATACTTAGGTAAAGGGGTTTCACCCAATTCGCGAAGTTTTCTTCTGAAATCTTGGTAAGAACCATCATAAAGAAAACGTAAGGTACGACCGCGTGAAGTGGTATTATCTATAACTTCAGCTACTAGACTCTCGTCTTCACCAAAGTATAACTTGTTTCCAATTCTAATTTTACGGGCCGGATCTACCAAAACATCCCATAAACGTTGTTCGTCGTTCAATTCGCGTAACAAAAACACTTCAATTCTAGCTCCGGTCTTTTCTTTGTTTCCATACAATCGGGCAGGAAACACTTTTGTGTTATTGAGTACCATTACGTCACCCTCATCAAAATAATCAATAAGGTCTTTGAACATCTTGTGTTCAATTTTACCCGTTTCGCGGTGGATGACCATTAGTTTGGACTCATCCCTGTTCTCAGCAGGGTATTCAGCCAACAGTTCCTTCGGAAGCTCAAAATTAAAGTTTGATAATTTCATAAACGTCTAGCGAATTTTTCAAAGAGCGCAAATATACAATCTGCAATAAGGGGTTGTCAAGTAAATGGATAAGAAAAACTAAACGGCTTCTATTTGAAAACCGACCTTCTCAAAATCGTCCCAAAAATCGCGGTACGATTTAGATACTACCTCAGCATCATTGATTACGAATTTTTGCTTTAATGCTAGGGGAGCAAAGGCCATTGCCATTCTATGGTCGTTATAAGTGTTGACGGCCACACCATTGTTTATTTTCGTTGAAGGTTCTAGGGTGAGGCTGGCATCATCTATGGATACGGTAGCACCAAATTTTTCCAATTCCGTTTTCATTGCCGCCAAACGGTCGGTTTCTTTAATGGGCAGGGTGTGCAAGCCCGTCAAATAGCACCCCTTGCCTAACCCAAAACAAGTCACTGCAATTGTTTGGGCAATATCTGGTGCATTTGAAAGTTCATAGTCTAAAACATCAAAATCCTCTTTTGTAACTTTTTTTATGGTAATGGTATTACCTGCAAATTCGGTAACCACCCCAAAACTCCTATAAATTTCTGAGAGTACGCTATCACCCTGGAGCGAGTGCACTTTGAACGCACTTAACTCAATTTCAGTGCCTAACTCTGCCAAAGCAACCACACTGTAATAGTAACTTGCTGCACTCCAATCAGATTCAACGACCATAGTTTTTGAGTCAACCTCTCCTTTTGGAGCTATTTTAATAGTATTACCTGAAAAAGTGGTGGCAATTCCCACATCCTCCAACAAGCTCAGTGTCATTTTGATGTAAGGAACCGAGGTAATCTTACCTATCAATTCAATTTCCAGCCCATTAACTAAACTAGCGCCTGTCAAACATAGCGAAGAAATGTATTGACTGCTTATGTTTGCCGGTAAACTTACCTTATCTGCAGTAATCTTTGCCCCAGAAATTTTCAATGGAGGATACCCTTCATTTTCAACATATTCAATTCTGGCTCCCAGACTTCTCAGAGCATCGACCAAAACCCCGATGGGGCGCTCTTTCATACGATGTGACCCTGTCAGCACCACTTCCTTACCTTCTTGGGTTGCAAAATAAGAGGTCAAAAAACGCATAGCCGTACCAGCGTGGTGGATGTCCACGGTTCCCTTTGAAACCGAAAGTCCTTTACGCATGACCTCTGCATCATCAGATTTTGAGAGATTTTCAATGGTCAAGTCTGGATATAACGATTGCAACAATAACAACCGATTGGTTTCACTTTTAGAACCAGTGATTTGTATTGACCGATTAAATCTGCGATTGTCGGGAAAGGAAATTTGGAGTTTCAAAATGACTTGAATTAAGTCACCAAAGATAAATCTATTTCAACTTTTTGTTGTTGTGGTGACGGTCGTGATCACGCTTGGTTTTCAAATCTAACTTTTTATCAAAAGCCTGTTGTAAATCAACCCCTGTTTGATTGGCTAAACATAATACCACAAAAAGGACGTCAGCAAGCTCTTCTCCCAAATCCTTGTCTTTATCCGACTCCTTTTCACTCTGTTCCCCATAACGTCGGGCTATTATTCTTGCAACCTCACCTACTTCTTCGGTGAGTTGGGCCATATTCGTCAATTCGTTAAAATACCGTACTCCGTGGTTCTTAATCCAATTATCGACTGCCTCTTGGGCATTTTGAATATTCATATCAGGATTTTGTCAAAACTATAAAACCTAATCGAGGTTTTATACCTTTTCAAGAACCACGTACGATTTTGTTTGGGCCTCCACCGCATTTTGAAAAAATTCTTTTAGTGCTGGGTAAAATTCACTTTTAAAATGGGTTGCGGTCAGTTTCAGATTGAACAACACAGAAACATTACTTTGATTGTTTTGACATTTAAATTGTACAAGACCCATCTTACCCGGTAAGGCGATAACCTTATCTTCGGGTATTGATTTGACCGCATATCCCTCGGGAACTATTAAGCTTAGATTAAAGGTATATTCCCTTTGGTAACCAAAATCTATGGGGTAATGCCTTTCCTCAGCTTGAAAAGGATTTTTAGCAAAGAATTTGATGATATTGGGGTCAATATAAATGGTGCCATCTTGAAAAGTGTTTTCAATTTCAAAATCAAATTGTTGCACCAACATCTTGTCGTTTGATATTTCCTCTAAAATCTCGTGTGAATTGATAAAAAAATCTGAAGACACCTTTGAAGCAAGGTCATCAAGATATTCTTCTTCTGTAGAGGATTTTAATTTCTGACGCTCTGAAATGCTCTCATAACCCTTACGCGTACTATTGAATTTGCCAGTAACAATGCCCTCTTCCAAATCAAGTTCCATTTGGGCTCTAATCTGCTTTTTATTGCTTTTTGTAGGTACAATATCAAACCAGTAGCTTTCATTATCAAAATCCATAACCCGGCCATAATAATTCAAGCACCGAAAAGGCAACATACCAAATGGCATTTCTTTTTCAGTTGCATCCAATAAATAGGTTTGCCCCTCGATATCAACCTTCGCAACAACATAATTGAAGTCGGTCATGACGGGATGGTTTCTTTTGGGCAAACCACGATTTCGGGTGGCTAGCAGCATCATTTTGGCGTCAAACCCGGCCTCATTTAAGAGATTTATCAAACTTATGTTTATTTCTGCAGCGTTGCCTCTTCGCTCTTCAAATGCTTTTTTTACCCTATTGTTTTTCCAAATACCATATTCTCCATTCCAATTATAGTGCTTTTTGGAGAACTCAAATATCGTTTGGGCACTGTCAAGAGTACCTGCCGCATCGAAGAGTTCAGCCGGAACCTTGTCTTCAAAGAAGTTCTTTTTACGCAGCTGTCTTCCTAAGTCCCTATCGCTTTTAAATTCTTTGTCTACATCTTTCCAAGTTTTGGTAAACTTTTCAGTGTATCCCTTTAAACTTTGATATTCAGCCAATTCAAACTCTAATTTTGAACGATAGTTTCTTGCCGCTAGCATAAAGGCTTCATCATCTTCGAAAGCTGGTACATTACTCATCGAGTACTTTAGAATTTCGCAATCTGCTACTCCATAACCTACGATATAAAAGCAATCTTTTCTCACATCTGCCTCATTGACATCCAAGGGAAATTCACCAATCAATGTGCGATTGTATTTCCAGTTTCCTGGAATCCTAGCATTATATTCGGTATATACCTTTGGTATTTCTGACTGAAACTCCCAGCCACTCAAATTAAAATGAAAGGGCGATTGTACCTCATAAGAGTACTCGAGTATGGACCCTATTTTTACATCAGGAAAGGTAAACGCCTTATGCGACCAATTTTCATCGTCATCTACAGTGAATATATTAACAGACTTAAGATAGGTTTGGGTCTTACCGTTGTGGGTAATGCCTTTTATATCCAAAACCTTTTCTACACTGTTCTCGTTATGATAAAAGGGTATTTGAATATCTGCATTTTCGAAGCCATCTTTCTTTAAGACCTTGATTCTAGCATGGTACTGGGTGATGAGATAGATTCTTTGGTTTCTAACATCAAAAAAATTATTGCCTCTTTCATAAAGGTACACCGCAGCCGCAGTAGTATCTTTTTCAAATGAGTCGAATCTCTTTTCCTCGTATGAAAGTACTCCAAATTCAGTCTGACAATAAACATGTTGGAAAAAGCAAACAAAAAGAAAAAAAACAACACCAATAAACCTCATGCCATTTAAATTTTGCTTAGAACAACGCTCTCATTTTGTTTGACCACTATCTGATTATAGAATTCCTTAAGGGCCGGATAGTAATTCGGTGGAATTACGGCCTTCTTTATTTCTGTGGTCGAACTGAACTGCAACTGATTGCCGTTTTGCCTGATGGTGTATTTGTAAACGCCCAAGCCATCAGGAAGCCCAAAGGCCGCGTTTTGGGGTATTGATTCAATTTGATAGCCTTCAGGAAGTACAAAATTCACGGTCAACCTATCTGATTTAGAAAATCCAAAATCTACAGGATAATCCCTTTTTTCCAGTTTAAACGGATTATCACCCATGCCCAAGAATAACGAGGGCTTTAAATACATCTTACCAGAAATACTTTCAACCTGATTTTCTTTTACGAATTCACAAGATTCAACAATTGGCTTTTGTGAAGGTTGTTGGTTTTTAATATCCAGACCATCAACTTCCATTTCTACATACCGCTCTTCCATTTCATTCATAATATCGTCTAAGGTTTCATCTTTGTGCGACTCTCTATAATTGAAAGCATAATTACCTGTTAATTGGTTACGCATTTTACCTTCTATGGTACCGTCTTCCAAAATATTGGCATTAATAAATATGGTTTTTTTTGAGGGTTTCTGTGTATCCATCACAACTTCTGTAGAACTACCATCTTCTTTGACCAAACGACCGTACCAATTAATGGCCCGTAATGGAAGAACGCCTATTGAAGCTGTTTTCTCGGTAGCATCCATAAAAACCAGCCCTTTGTCTGTATTAACCGCGGCAACAACATAATTAAATCCTTCGCGAGTTGGAAACAAGGGTATACCATGGCTTTTGGTACTTACCAATATGGGATTGGCATCGAAACCTGCCTGTTTGAGCATTGTAACCAAAGTAATATTAATATCTGCCACGTTGCCCGTTTTTTCACTTAGGGTTTTTTTAATACCATTTTCACAGAATTTACTTACATAGCTATTCCAAGTAATATTACTTTTGACATAGTCGAAGATATTTGACATCAAATCTTCGTTGCCATCACTTTGCGACTTAATTCCATCAACAATGTCTTTGACCAACCTGGTCTTTCCAAGCTCTCCTCCAAATTCATCCGATTGATAAATGGTCTCTGCCACGTCTTCCCAACTCAGACTATAATTCTTAAATGGACTATTAGGAAATTGAATGGAGGCCAGTTCAAATTTTATTGCACTTCTATAATTATCAATATTATCAGTGTATTCTACTTCCTTTAATGATGGAATATTCTCGGTATTTATCTTGTAGACATTTTCAAAAAACTCTAGATTACCTGTCCTATTTCTACTTTGATTAAGATTGCCCCCTGTACTATACAATCTCGCCTCCTTTTCTTCACGATATCGAACAGTTAACTTTCGGTTTTTTCTAGTTTGATTTACGTCAATTGGATAATATCCTCTCCCGTAGCGTTTAAATACATAATATTGGGGAATTTCAACACTCACATCGACCTTGTTGACCGGAATGCCGTATTGAAATTGAAAATCATCCAAATTGCCAGCAAAATCAGAGGAAATTCGATATTTAACTTCAATTACGCTGCCTTCCCTTACCTGAGGCATTGCAATAGAAGCTCTTTTCCAGTAGCGATTTACACTCTCATTAAATATACTTTTCTTTTCAAGTTTAGCCTCTTGAATTTTTCCATTAACGATATTGTAGGTATAACCTTTGACTGAAGAGATTCGCTCTGTACCATTTTGAGAATTATATAACGGTACATGGAGAGTACCCCAATCCAATCCAGATTTGTTGTAGATTTTAATTCTAAAATGTACATCCCTCAGGGTTCTAAAACCTTCTTGAGCATTATACTCATAAAAAACGCGCTCATATTTGTAAAGAATGGCTGCTTCGGCGTCTTTCTCAAGATGGTGTTCGGTTTGGGCTACCTCAGCCCTTGAAACTACTCCGAAGTCAAAATCGGCCTCTTGGGCATTTAAATAAAGGCCAACTAAAAAAGCAAGAAGAATTGTTTTGAATTTCATAAAGGTTAGGTTTTGATCAATACAATTTTGGAATTATCTACACGGGCAATTTTTTTTCTAAAATCCCTAAATTCTTTATAGCGTTCTTTTGGGTCTATACCAAGAAGTATTTCAAGTTTTCTCTTGTACACTATTTTATGGTCTTCAAGTAGTTCCATCTCCATTTGATAAAACCCAAAATCAGTAACAAGTTTTACACTGGGCAAGAGCTTTTCGGGTTTCATATTTTCTGGCAGGGTAAATACAAATTCATCTTCATCGAGATATCCACGTTTTATGACCACCTCGGTCTTACGGTCTCTTATCCTTTTCGGCACGAACAAGTTTCTATTGAACATATTGGGGGCAAAAAGCCACTGCTCACCAGCCTTTGAAATATAACTATTCGATGTCACCGTTACCGATTCTTTGAACTTAATTTGGTCTCTATCATTAGAAAAATCAGTAGTCGTGATTTTGACGTCATTGACATAATCCCAGTATTCTTTATAATGTTCTTCGATTTCATCATCTTTCCGTTCCGTTAAATCGTACTTACCATCGTATTGAATACCTGTTGACTTGATGGTTACTTCCCCCTTGACACCACCATCAGAATCAATTCGAACAGTCGCATTTGTCAATTGTGCACTGTCTTCTGGCCCATACTGCTTTGACTTTACCAACTCTCCACCATCTGGTTTCACCTTCAACACATATCGATCATCGGTAAAGGTTCCTAAAAAATTCGGAGGCACATCTTGACTTGTGCACTCTAACCAGATATCTTCATTTTCGAGGGGTATGTTCAAAAAAGCATGGTTTCCTGAAAGCATCGGAAAATCAGGATCTAAGCTTCTCTGAGAATCTCCTGCATAGACCACCGTGTAATAAGAATCTATACCTACCTCTTTTAGCAATGCCATGGTATAATTGGTAAGGCCTTTGCAATCACCATATTTTACCCTATCGACTTCACTGGCGCTAATGGGTTGCCAACCTCCTATACCCAGTTGAACACTGATATATCGGGTATTGTCTTGTAGGTATTCATAAATCTTTCGAATTTTTTCTTTTGGGTCGGTAACACCAGAAACCAACTGCCTGGCTTTTCCCTTTACAGCTTCAGTAAGTACGCCTTGCCCAGAGAGAAGGTCATTATAAATCCATTGACCGTATTCTTCCCATGTTACGGCCGTACCGTTTACCCCTTTAAGACTAAAGGTATTGAGCGCGACCTTCACATTTGGTGCCAAATCTCTAAACCCAGGTGAAAACGGCTCTCTTTTAACTGCCTTAAGATTCGTAGCCTTGTAACGAAGTGATGTTTCGGTATTTTCACTTGTTACGCCAAATTTCTCAAGATTGTTTTCATCGACACGAATCTGGCTATTACTGAGGACGTCTAGCGAATAGCTACTGGTCTCGGTACTGACTTCATATCCATCCATAAAGTACCAATTGGGTATGAAGGCAGTATCTGAAGTCACGTACTCTTTTTCAAAAAGGACCGTATACGGATATGAAACAGGGGTGTATTGCAGATATTTTACACGACTATCGGAATAAAGGGTGCCCGAACCAGAAGCGCTATAATCTAAAAAATCGCGTGTTTTGAACTTCTCTAATTCATTTCCGAAGGAATCATAAACCACAGCACTAATATTTTCGATTTTGGTCTCGTTATCGTAATGTGCATAGGCATGAACGAATTCATCACCCTGCTCATTCAATACGGTCACCACTCGAACTGCTCTTACCTGCATTTCATCAATGGCCGAAATGGTCACCTTCATTCGGTCTAGTCGAACCACCGCATTGGCCCCTTTGGTCAATCCTTCGGGAATATTAAGAATACTATAATTCGAAAGCTGAGCCGACAAAAAGAAGGGAAGTAAAAAAATCCCAAATAACAACCGCATAGAAAAGTGGTTAGGTTTGAGAAATACTAACGAAGATTTTATTCAAATCTTTTAAGAAAACTTTAAAATTTTCTCAAAAAGATTATTCTCTGTTTTTGGAGTCAATTAGTATGGTTACAGGGCCATCGTTTAATAGTTCTACTTTCATATCTGCACCGAAAATTCCAGTACCAACCTTCTTATTTAAATGCTGTTCTAGTTGTAAAACAAATGACTCATATAATGGAACTGCGATAGCCGGTTTTGCGGCTCTGATGTACGAAGGACGATTTCCTTTTTTCGTTGCAGCGTATAAGGTGAATTGACTAACCACAATGGCCTCGCCATCAACCTCATTAAGGGATTTGTTCATTACCCCATCTTCATCATTAAAGATTCTGAGGTTTACAATTTTTCTCGAGAGCCATTCAATATCTTCTTGATTGTCTGCATTTTCAATGCCCAATAGAATCAACAACCCGTTTCCAATTTCAGAGACAATATTTCCATCGACCGTCACACTCGCTTTGGTCACCCTTTGTACAACCGTTCTCATTATCGCTCTTTGTAAATATCCGTTCTATAGTTCTCAGATACGTCTTCTTCAAGCATTTGAACATAGCTTCGGTACCTACTCCATGCCAGTTCACCATTTTCCAAAGCGGCCTTAACCGCGCATTTAGGTTCATCCAAATGCAAGCAGTTGTTGAATTTACATGCTGATTTCAAGGCAAAAAATTCCGGAAAATAGTCTCCCAATTCATATTTGTCCATGTCAACCACTCCAAATCCTCGTATACCTGGGGTATCAATAATCTTTGCTCCAAACGATAGGTCATACATTTCAGCGAAGGTTGTTGTATGCTGGCCCTGAAGATGTTGTTCTGAAATTTCAGAGGTCTTCAATTGCAAGCCAGGCTCTAGTGCATTAATCAAAGTAGACTTACCCACCCCTGAATTACCGACAACCAAACTGGTTTTATCTTGCATTAATGAGCGAACGACGTCAACACCATCACCATTTTTTGCTGAAATTCCGACCACCTCGTATCCAATATCTTGATAAAGTTTCATCAAGTAATTCACTTCGACCATTTCGTCATCATCGTAAGTGTCCAATTTATTGAACAACAATATTGCCGGAATCTCATAAGCCTCAGAGGTAACCAAAAAACGGTCAATAAACGCCGTATAGGTCGTGGGGTTGTTCAATGTGATAAGTAAAAAGGCCTGGTCCAAATTGGCGGCAATAATATGTACTTGCTTTGACAGATTTACCGACTTACGTATAATGTAGTTTCGGCGTTCTGTAATTTTCGATATTACGCCCAAGGTTTCATCACCATTGGTTTCCAACTCAAAACTGACATTATCACCAACAGCAATTGGATTGGTGCTTTTAATCCCTTTTATGCGAAATTTACCCTTAATTCGACATTCATAAAATTGGTTATCCTCTGCCTTTACAACATACCAACTACCTGTCGATTTGTACACAATTCCTCGCATCATGCGTGCTGTAGATAACCATTCATACAATAACAAAGAAACGGCTTTCTTTTTTTTTAATCTTACGCTATATTTTTGCGTTGATTTCAAAACCAATTAAGCCAATCATGAAAATAAAAATCTTATCTACTTTTTTCGTCTTGTTCACAGGTATTTCGATGTATTCCCAAGAATATAAGGTAATCACAAGTGTTGAATCAATCGTACCCGGTGGCCTTGGGCGTTCTCGAATTATCAATGCTGCTGAGGATAAAGACTATAGAGAATACACCAGTGTTCAAACCAGTACGGACAACACCAGAAACAAATCTAAAAGAGGCGATATCCGCGTAAAGAATTTTGAGGAAACAAAATTGCTGAACTTTTACAATGTGGCAGGTATTCGTTTTCAAAACATTGCCGCGAATGATGCATTGGTCTCTTCCATGCTATCTGATATGTCTGCTCAAGGATGGGAGTTGGTCTTCGTCACCAGTGCTGTTGAAAGCGATAGCGGCGCCCAAGATGGTCAAGGCATATTTATCACCCGATACATTTTTAAAAGGTAATGCTTTTCGTTAAAGCATTTAAAAACATGCTATTTATTTGAATTCTTTTACTTTTTACTATAATTTCAAAACCTTTAATGATTAAACCAATCACTCTTAAAATTATGCGATTTAAAAAACAGATTTCAATCTTAGTACTGGCACTTGCCACTACTTTTTGCTTTGCTCAAGAAACAATTACCAACGAAAGTGTGGTGCAAATGGTGGACTTGGGCTTCGATGATTACATGATAATGGATAAGATAAATACTTCGGATGTAAAATTTGACGCCTCTATTTCTGCGCTAGGAAAGTTGAAACAAGCCGGTGTATCTTCTGAGGTCATATCTCTGATAATGGCAAAGTCGAAACAAAATACCAAATCAAAAACCGGTATTTATTTCACGAATGCTGATGGCGAGGATAAATTAATTCAACCTGCAGTTTTCTCTGGAAGCAACAGTAATGCTGTTGCCCAAAGATTAGTGTCAGGATTGATCAATTCGAAGAAAAAAGCAAGACTGCCCAATACCGTTTCTAATAATGTTATTAGGTCAACAAATCCTGAGTTTACCTTTAAATTCAATCCGGCAACAACTGAAGTAGACAACTTACAAACCACTCAAGGTAGCCAGGCGGGTCTATTGAACTGGTGGTTTAGAGTAGCCAGCAACCCAAATGAGTTTGTTTTGGTAAAACTGAAAGTCAGAGAAAAGCAAAACTTAAGAGAGGTAATTACTGGAAAAAGTAATTGGCTAACCAGTAATGAAGGGATCGATCCTAAATTATCTATACGCTTTGATATTGAAGAAGTTGAAGGAAATGTATTTAAAGTACGGCCTACTTCGCTGGAACCTGGTGAATATTGTTTTATATACCAGGGACAAGTACCACAAGGAAGACAGAACCAGTCGGTTTTTGATTTTTCAATTCAATAAGCACAACCACCTTAGTCATAAAAAAACCCTTCCAAGTACTGGAAGGGTTTTTAATATCCATCAGAATTTCGTTAATCTACCATTCGAATTCTGCCTCCAACAAAAGTTCTCTTATTCACATATTTTGGTTTTCCATAAACAACTACGTCTCCACCAGCCCTAACATCAATGTTAACCCTTTCAGAAGCAAAAATTTCAGCTTCACCACCTGCAGAAATTCTTACGTCAGAACTTGTGGTTCTAAGGTCACTTCCTTCAAAAATACCGCCGGTATTGATTACAATTGACTGATTTTCAGCCAGACCAGATGCTTCTACAATACCCCCGGTAACGGCCCGAATTTCAGCTACGGAAACATCCATACCAATTCTAATTTTAGCGCCTTCTTGTGCTTTGAGTTCAATCTTGTTCTTATTTACCATTTCGTTGCAGGTAATTTGCGCCCCTTCGTTGGCATCAATTAAATCTAAATCTTGATAATAAACCTCAATGAAAGTATCGGACCCAGTGAATTTTTTATCCAACTGCATGCGCAATTTTAAAACCCCGTCTTTGTTGGCCCATTTGATGTCATCTACATTTCTGCCTTTGATCATTATTTTATTTTCATCAGATTGGATCAGGTTGACTTCAATCAAGTCAAATACTTTAACGGCATGAAAATCCCCTACATTCCTGTCGATGATTCTTTGGGAAAAACCTTGTATTGAAAAGGCGATTAGTAAAAGTGTAATTATTTTTTTCATGATTTTAATTTTCCATTTTCCTAAAGATGTCATTTCTTTTCAATTGTTACACTCACAAAAAATGTCATTAAGAATCCGGTGGACTCCCAATGACATTTTTCAAGGCTTAAACCAGAAACTAGGCGTTTATAATCTTCTCTTGATGATTGATTGATTCTTGGTGAATTGCCTTGAACATGCGCAACACAAATTCTTCACTAAGACCATGTTGCTCTCCTTCCAATATCATTCTTCCTAAAATCTCGTTCCAACGGTTGGTCTGCAATACAGCCACGTTCTTCTGTTTCTTAAGCTCGCCAATCGCATTGGCCACTACCATTCGCTTGCCCAAAGTATCCAACAATTGGTTGTCAAAGACATCTATCTGGGCCCTGAGATTACCTATTTTGGCATTGTACTCCGCTTCTTCATTGGTTTCTTTTCGCATTCTTAGGTCTTTAAACATTTGTTTCAAGGTTGATGGTGTTACCTGCTGTGCAGCATCACTCCATGCATTGTCTGGATCATGGTGTGTTTCTATCATTAAACCATCAAAATTAAGATCCAATGCCGTTTGTGATACATCAAATACCATATCACGTTTGCCGGTAATATGACTTGGGTCATTAATTAATGGCAAATCAGGAAATCGATTCTGAAACTCAATGGCCAACTGCCACTCAGGTATGTTTCGGTATTTCGTTTTGGCGTAAGTTGAAAATCCTCGGTGTATGGCTCCTAGGTTTTTGATTCCTTTTTTATATAACCGTTCGATACCACCCAACCACAAAGGCAAATCTGGGTTGATTGGGTTTTTCACCAAAACCACCTTATCGGTACCCTCCAAGGCATCAGCAATATCTTGCATCATAAACGGACTTACCGAGGTGCGTGCACCAATCCATAACAAATCAATATCATGCTCCAGTGCTAGGTCCACATGTGTTTTATTTGCTACTTCAGTACAAGTCTTTAACCCAGTCTCTGCTTTGACCCTTTGCAACCACTTCAGCCCAAGTGCCCCAACACCTTCAAAGTTGCCTGGCCGCGTTCTTGGCTTCCAGATACCGGCACGATAATAACTTACATCAGAATCTTTAAGTTCGTGGGCAATCTTCATTACCTGTTCTTCAGTCTCAGCACTACATGGCCCAGCAATCACCAATGGGTGTGGCAGCTGTAAATCGTTCAACCATGTTCTCAGTTCCTTTGAATTTTCCATTTTTAATTATGTGTTTTTGTAAGTGGTATTCCTTTTAAAATTTGTTTTATTCTATTTGTGTTGTTCATTTGATCGTAAATGCCTTCAAAATTTCCCTGTTCCATCATTTTTTTGAAAGATTCCAAGTTCTT